>WFTN01000305.1 GCA_015485455.1 Planctomycetota bacterium
GCTTCCCCCAGAGGAACAAAATATCTACTTCTTGATGGAGCGGCCGATTGGACCAGGCCGAGGAAGAGAATGGCGAAGCGGCCCTCAACAACTCTTCGGCCCATTTGCCGCCAAGAAACTGCCCGCCGCGTTGGTCATGGAGTGAAGGATCGGTGTTTTGGAACTTTTCGTCTCAACACTGCTTTGGTATTCGGTTGATGTGCCCGTCCCCTCCTTGGGGGAGTCGCATGGCCTGCCTAAGATGAGTCGATGGCTCGAATTGCTGCGCGATGACGGCCAAATTCATAGGAAAGAGGTAGCCATGTCTGATCTATTCGAACGGGCCAAGAAGGTCATCCCAGGTGGCGTGAATTCGCCAGTTCGCGCCTATAAATCTGTAGGCGGCGATCCGGTATTCGTCAATCGGGCGGCGGGAGCTCAGGTTTGGGATGAAGACGGCAAAGCCTATGTCGACTTCGTTTTGTCCTATGGGCCGCAAATTCTGGGGCATGGCCACCCGGCAATCAATGAAGCTCTCATGGCGGCGATTCAGCGGGGTACGTCCTATGGGGCTCCCACCGCAGCCGAGACGGAGATCGCCACAGTTATTTGCGACATGGTTCCTTCCATCGACAAAGTACGTTTAGTCAACTCGGGGACAGAAGCCACCATGAGCGCGGTTCGTCTTGCGCGCTCCTACACTGGCCGAGATCGGTTCATCAAGTTCGATGGCTGCTACCACGGCCATGGTGATGGCTTTTTAGTCAAGGCTGGCTCTGGGGCCCTGACCTTGGGGAACCCGGATAGCCCAGGGGTGCCAGAAGGGTACGCCGAGCTCACGAGTATTGCGGACTACAACGACTTGGGTTCCGTTCGAGCCCTCTTGACTATTCGACCTGAGGAATACGCCGCTATCATTGTTGAGCCTATTGCTGGCAATATTGGCTGTGTGCTTCCTGCAGAAGGGTTCTTGGCTGGGCTCAGAGAGCTTTGTGACGAGTTTGGCACCTTGCTGATCTTTGACGAAGTGATGACAGGATTTCGAGTTGCAGCAGGGGGTGCGCAGGAGCTCTACGGTATTGACCCGGATATCACCACTTTAGGCAAAGTCATTGGCGGTGGTCTTCCTGTGGGTGCCTATGGTGGAAAAGCCTCCATTATGGACCAAGTGGCCCCTTTGGGCCCTATGTACCAAGCAGGAACGCTCTCCGGCAATCCACTGGCGGTTGCCGCAGGACTGGCGGCCTTGAGTGAACTGAGAAAACCGGGTGTCTATCAGCAGCTCGAAGCCATCGGTGCCCAGGCCGCCTCCTTGATCGAGGAGGCCGCAGAAGCTGCGAATTGCCCAATCACGGTCAATCGCGTCGGATCCATGTTTTGCCCCTATTTCAGCAGCTCCCCAGTCTTAAACTTGGCAGATGCCATGGCGGGGGATCGGGATAAACATGGGCGTTTCTTCCACATTCTGCTCAAAGAGGGGGTTATGCCAGCCCCTTCACCGTTTGAAGCATGGTTCGTGTCGACTGCTCATGATGAAAGGGCCTTTGAGACGATGAAGAAGGCCATGAAATCGGCCTTTTCAGCGGCGATGGAAAGATAGTTTAGCGGAATCCCCCAAAACGAGCCCTTGTTCTGGAATCATGACGAGATATATTGTGCGTCCTCACCGCAGCAAGCGGTTGGATTTGAAAGGATCAAAAAATGGCTAAGAACAAGCGCAAGATCAAGAAGGCCAATGGTGGCAAACGCCCTTCAAACCATGGTGCTCGCCGCACCAAGAAGTGGTAATTCACCTCTGTTTGAACCTTCTTCAATCTGACATAAACGACAGCGCTCCAATAACTTGGAGCGCTTAAGTTTGTTGCTGCCTGTTCCCGCCGACTCCTGAGGCATCAGCCGCACCGCTCTTCACTTCTGCCGCAGTCATAATCGCTTTTTGCTCCTTATCCGCCGAATCTGTGTGGAAGTCTTTGCCGATTCACAGCTTGCGTGTTTCGAGCTTAGGATTTTCGCATAGAATCTCTGCCCGGGCCGAGATTCTTGCGCTTTGCAAGAGGACGGGCCTCATCGACACATTTCTTGAAAAGAGTGGCTCATGAAGTTTTCCTGTTTCAACCTCGTTCTTCTGATGGTCATCGGATCGGCTTTTCTGGCCTCTTGTGGCGATGAATCATCCGATAACACGGCGGCCCCAGAGACCTTCTATTTTACGGCGATTCCAGACGATGATGAAACTTCCTTACGGGCACGCTTTGACCCGATGGCTGACTATTTGAGTGAGGCCTTGGGCATCAAAGTGGTTTACAAGCCAGTGACCAGTTATGCCCTGGCGGTAACCGCCATGACCGGACAAGAAGTTTATTTGGCTTGGTTCGGCGGCCTCACGGGTGTTCAAGCACGGGAGCGAACCGTTATTCCAGGGGAGGCTATTGCTCAGGGAGCGTCGGATAAGGCCTTCTATTCCTATTTTATCGCTCATCCCAATTCCGGTCTCAAAGTTAGCAAAGACTTTCCCAAGGGTATTGTCGGCAAGACATTCACCTTTGGTAGCAAGAGCTCTACTTCCGGCCGTCTGATGCCAGAAGCCTTCATTCGA
>WFTN01000306.1 GCA_015485455.1 Planctomycetota bacterium
ACCCTGAGGACGTGGTTGCCGTCAGTGACAAAGTTCTTGTGCGCATCATTAAGGTGAATACCGAAGAGCGCAAGATTGGTTTGTCGTTGATGGAAGTTGTGGAACGTTCACCTGAAGGCATCAAGAAAGCAGCAGCCGCTGCTGAAGCTGCAGAGAACGCAAGCAATGAAGCCGCTCCGGCCCCGGAAGCCAGTGCTGATGTAGCTCCTGAAGCTCCAGAGGCCAGTGCTGATGAGGCCCCCGCCGCCGAAGAGCCCGCAGCAGAAACCGAAGCGAGTTCTGAAGAAGAAAAACCTTCTGACTCCTAATCTGCGTTAGATATAAGGGAGAGAGCTTAGCTCTCTCCCTTTTTCTACTCCCGTGTTCTTCGCAGGCTATGAGCCCAAACGCCATTTGGATATTGAGGCTGGGGATGATGAATCCGACAAATCAACGACCCAATCATTGGCTCACAGAAGACACTTTCATGACATCCCCCAAACAAATCCACCCCTTCTTGGTGCTCTTTCTGTTCTTGTCCTTGTCGTTCAGCGCCTGTTCAACTCATGAGGAAGAAAAGCAGCAAGCAGAATTTGTGCAACCCGACTCCAATGTCACCGGTACTGGGGGCCTCTACATTCCAACCAATGGGGGAACAGTGCCCCAGGAAGAGACAGAAGAGGAGCTGGCAAACCTTGACCGTTTCCAAAGTATGCTCGACAAAGCGGCCCGCTTTCATGTGCGGGAGGAGTATGCTCAAGCCCTGAAGATGATTGATCAAGCTCTTGCGGAGGACGTTCCACATCCACTGGCTTCACGATTTCTGGCCCTTCGAATCCGTGTCAAGAACAAACTCTTGAGAAGAAGCTACATCGACGCATTCGTCCGGTTCTTGCAACCGGAATATACCGTTGGTGATGTGATCGAGGGTGAGATCATATTGATGAATATCTCCGATGTTCCCGTATTGATTCCGGCTTCAGTCATTGTGGATGCACCGAAGAAACGAGGTGCCATCCAACCAAACGATGGAGAGGAAAACACGGCCCCCTCGGCAGAATCCCGCACCATGATTCGTTCCGAGATGACGTACCACGAGTTCATCGCTTCGAATACATTGGTGACCAATCGGAAGACACAGAATTTCCAACTTCCAAAAGATATCTATTTGCTGCCAGGGGAGTTTCACGCCATTCCTGTCACTGAACATACCGCCCGCATGAACGTCGGGGGTACGATGTATCGCAATTACACTTTGCGGTGTACCCTCCACGCTGCGGAGATTCGCGTGGGCGACGAAATCTTTCATGGCCGTGTTCAGTTTCGTCCAGCGACGGCAGGCGTATTTCCGCGAAACGCAGAACATCTGCGCACCGAGCCACTCAAACGAATGAAGCAGGCCTTAAGAAAGAACAGCCCAACTCACTTGACTTTAGCTGCGGCTTTCTTGGTGAACGGTTCAGAGAATGACTTGGACGCAGCCTTTGAATTCTTAGGAATCGAACTTGCTCGGGAGAACGCCATCCAGGAGAACTTGGATGGTTTGATGATGGCCATGGTAATTTTATCCGGCCTGGAAGAAACAAAGACGAAAGACGAATGGCTCTTGTGGCTGAAGAATCGAACATGGCAAAAGAAGAATCATTAGACCCCAAATGGTCTCCAGAAGTTGAACGCCAGTACGCTTACCTAACCAGGGGTTGCGCTGAAATCATCGGTGGCGATCAACTGAAACGTAAGCTGGCAAAGTCGATCGAATCCGGGAAACCTTTGCGGGCGAAACTTGGCGTTGACCCCACAGCCCATGATTTGCATCTTGGGTTTACTCTTCCGCTTTCACGTTTGCGTGCCTTTTCTGACCTGGGTCACACAGCCGTCATGATCGTCGGCGATGCCACGGCGATGGTGGGAGACCCCACCGGAAAGAACAAAGCCCGCCCTCAGTTGACTCGAGAGATGGTTGACGACTTTGCCAAAAGTTACCTGGACCAAACTGCCACTGTCTTGGATATGGATAAAGTTGAAGTTCGTCGCAATAGCGATTGGCTGCATGGCTTGGGGTTTACTGGTCTTATTGGGTTGGCAGCCAAAGCGACAGTGGCGCAGATTCTTGCGCGAGACGATTTTAGTAAGCGCTATGCTGGCGGTGAACCCATCCATTTGCATGAAATGATCTATCCGTTGATGCAAGCTTACGACTCTGTCGTGGTGGAAGCCGACGTTGAGATAGGGGGCCACGATCAGCTGTTTAACTTGTTGTTAGGTCGCGATCTTCAACGTGAAGCCGGGCAAGAAGAACAGGCTTGCTTGTTAACACCCCTGCTTGTTGGACTCGACGGCAGCAAAAAAATGTCGAAGTCCTTTCACAATTATATCGGCGTTTCTGAGCCGGCAAACGAGATGTTTGGCAAAGTGATGAGCATTCCAGACGATTTGATGGAGGATTATTTCACTCACTTGACCTCTATGGACTTAGACGAGGTGGCAGCACTTTTTGTTGGCGATGTCAATCCAAGGGAATTGAAAGATAAACTCGGCCAGGCCATTGTGACTCGTTTTTGGGATGCCACCCAAGCTGCGGATGCCAGTGAGACCTTCCGCCGCGTGATCTCTGAGAAACAAGATCCGGACGACATGCCAGATTTGCTCTTAGAAGGCAAGTTGGAAGGTGGTTCGATCGGTTTGATCAATTTGATCGTCTTGGCTGGCTTCGCGGCATCCAATGGAGAAGCCAGGCGCCTGATTAAGCAGGGTGGTGTTCGCATTGATGGAGTGGCCATCACCGACGAGCGAAGTCGTATCAGCCCCCAAAATGGTCAAGTTCTGAAAGTAGGCAAACGGAAATACGCTCGTTTTGTCTGTGGGTAAGGCTGGAGGCAGGGGAAGTCATAAAACCAACAAGGTTAGACGATAGACGTATGTTGAGTTGCGCTTACCCCCAAATCTTGCTTTGGCCCCAAAAGGTCAGGTCTTTGGTAAGATCTCTTTCAGACCATTAGATTTGTTTTCTGGATCGTCATCTCGGCCAAAAAATAGGAATCGGAACATGTTGCGCTCAGCAATCCCTGTCTCTTATACACATCTGA
>WFTN01000307.1 GCA_015485455.1 Planctomycetota bacterium
CCTTATTGTTCGTTCCAAGTTGGAACGAGACGACATTCTCCTCATTGAGATGCGTTTTGGAGACGGCAATAGCCTGGTGGAAATCGCCCGTCTGTGCCGTGTTCATGTCAACACAATACGCCGCAGGCTTGAACGGATCCTTGATCGGCTGCGTCGACAAGCATCACTCGATGGACACACAAAAACCGATGGGAGAGCCCAGTCATGATGGGACCACGTGAGAACAAGATTATCGTGTCAAAAAAATGTGCGACGAACATGGCCCGTTGGATTTTGCCAGAGCAGGAGTGGCATCGTTTGGCGGCTCAACGCTTCGATCGTTTTTTGAAACGAGAAGGGCTCAGGGAAAGTGCTTTTGAAGTTGAGCAGCATGAGCGTGGGAATGATTGGAAGGATATTCGTGAACGCCTCTTTGGCTTGCTTTTCGGAGGTCTCGCAGCGGCCTGTGTCATCGTATCACTTTCTTTCTTGCTGGGTGGGAACAGGCTTGATCAGGAATCCACAAAGATCTCTGAACGCAGTGGATTGAAGCAAGCGACTTTCACCATTCGGGAGATTCCCAAAGTAGACTCAAGACCCTGCCTTCTCGCCATTCGCCCCTAAGCTCGATTGCTTCGCAAGTGGACTGAGGCATCCTAAGATGGCCAAGAATCACTCAAGCAGAGCGTTGCCAATGAACGTGGCAATCTCTTCGTGTTTCACCAAGAAAGCATCGTGTCCCACAGGACTGGTGAATTCGCAGAAGTGACTGTGATTTCCTGCGGCAATGAGCCCTTCATGTAAGCTAATCTGCTCATCCAAGGTCATGAGTCGATCCTCTTTCACTCCTCCGACGTAGAAAACCGGATTGCGGTTTGGAATTGGCTTTTTGCGAGACAAATCATGGAGGTCCATGGCGAGGGACAAACGCAAGTAGGCATTCGCGTCGAAACTATTCACGATCTTCGTGCCCTGGTGGGCTAGGTAAGCTTGAACATCGAAAGTTGGATTCATCAGACTGGGTGGTGCAATGGGTTTCCAATCGAATCGTTCATTGAATTCCGCCTTTGATCGATAGAAAACCGTACCGATCTCTCGCGCTAGCTTGACCCCTTCTGTGGGAACATTATCGCCGTAGAACCCTTCGTTAAAAATGGGATCCAGCATGATGGATGCCCGGCCCAAGTGACGAATCGCCGCGGTCGCCGGTCGAGTCCGATCCGTGCCGGAGACAGTGACCACCCGTTTGGTCCTGTGGCCGTGATGCACCCCTAATTCTAATGCTTGCATGGCCCCCATTGATCCGCCACAAACTCCATGCAAGGAATCGATTTCTAGGTGGTCGAGAAGGAGAAGGTGAACCATCACAAGGTCACCGATGGTTAACAGCGGAAAGTCCCCTTGGTAGGGTTTTTCCTTGTTCTTCGGATTTGGTGAAATGGGGCCGGTGGTGCCGTGACAGCCTCCCAAAAGACTCGGGCAAATGACGAAGAACTTGTCCGTGTCTATCGGTCGACCTGGACCAATCATGTGCTCCCACCAACCCTTAGAAGGGTCTTTCTCAGAAGAGCGGGCATGACAATTCGCTGAAAAAGCTGGGAGTACCAGGATGCAGTTGTTTCGAGATGCCCTGAGTTTCCCCCAGGTTTCATAGTAAATGGAAACACATGGCAAAGAACTTCCGAGTTCTAAGGTTATGCTCTGGTCGATTTCGGCTATCTTGGCGGCTTTTAGACACTGCATGCTCATAGAGTAGGGGCAAGGAGGACGGATCTCAACACCGAACCCATGGGATCCTTAAATCAATCCGTGCTCATGGCCCAACCGGAAAGCGCAGCCAGAGGCGAAATCGGCAAGAGTCGAGAAACCAAGGCGAGAAATTGGGTTTGAAAACCTGGGATGATTCTTATTTTGTTTTTTGCCAAGGCAGACAACCCAGCGGCAGCCACCGATTCTGGGGACTTTCTTGGTAATTTGTAAACAAGGCTCTTCGTTTCGTAGCCCCCAGCATCAAAGAACTCTGTATCAGTCACTCCAGGACAAAGGCAGGTGACCGAGATTCCTTCCTTCATGAGCTCTCCATGAAGTGATTCGCTGAACATGACGACTCCCGCTTTACTCGCCGAATAGGCCCCATGAAATGGAGTGGGGATCAGGCCAGCAATGCTCGCGACATTCAGAATCCAACCTCTCCCTTTCGTGGTCATGGTTGCGGCAGCTTCTTGGCAAAAAAGCAAGGGGACTTCGAAATTGAGACGGTACATACGGTTGAGTTGACGCTGATCGGCGGCAAGGAAACGGCCGTTCATCCCCATGCCCGCATTGTTGATGAGGACATCGACTCCTGCAATCGCCGATCGGACGGAATCAAAGCCTTTCGTTTCCAGCAGGTCACAACAAAGAATCTCAGGGAGTGGTTGCCCTTGGACCCGGAGTTCCTC
>WFTN01000308.1 GCA_015485455.1 Planctomycetota bacterium
GAAGCGTGTTGGGTGGTCAACGGACCAGGCATCACTCTTGGCCCGGCACCTGGGGCAAAGACGATCCATGCGGTGACGAGCCAGGTGAGCAAGCAGCCGACGATGATATAACGTCGGATCTTAGTCTGTTGAGTTTGGGCGATACTCATGGTGTCCCCTTGCTGATCAAAGTGGACAAGGCACCGTGGCCGTGGCTTAGGACACCATGAAGAATGGTCACTGGAATGGTGGCAAGAAGAATGCCGCAATGAATTTGCCGCAGGTCGGCATAGCGTTGCCGGCCATAGGCGATGATGCTGTCTTCGATTCCTTGTTCTTTGGCAAGGAGTAGGCAATGGCCCCGTGACACAAGCGTAAAGCTGCTTATGACACTGGCTGCCAAGAGGAGGAAGAGAAGGACTTCGAAGGCACTATCTGGGGTGGAGTAGTTGATATGAATCAGACTCAAAGTGGTGGTCACCACAGACAGAGACAGCCGCATTCGATTCCGATTTCTCAGCCCAGAAATTGGGTCATCATCCAAGATCTTTGCCAGGGCCCCCAACAAGACTAAGCAAGTCAGGAGCATCCATCCACTGACGAGAAAGAAGTGTCGTTGCGACAGGGCCCCCACGTAGTCAAATGCGACAACCGTAGTGGCAACGACGAAAGCGATAACAAAAGGGATTGGGCAACCCCGGAAGTTAGACATTTTACTTGTGTGCTTTGCCGCAGTAGGCGTCTGGCTTTGGCATCATGCCGTCGAGACCTCCCAGGGCTTCTCCTGTTCTCTTGGCGAAAAGTCGAGCTGTCTTTTGGGCCGAAGTCAGTAGTTTTCCCAAGAGCTCTTTCTTAGAAGCATCGAAAGTCGAGAGATCTTGCGACAAGGTGGCGAGCTCTCCCACATTTGGCAGAGCTTGCGCCATGACAGCGATGCGCTTGATGGCCCGGTTAAGGCGCTTTACGAGATCATTAGAGAAGGGGCCCGCTGCTGTGTCCTTGAGTACGCTCAAAGTGACTTCGGCTTCGAGTAGACGTCCTAAGCCGAAGATAACCCGCCGACGATTGGGGCTGGCTTCCAAATTGGATTTGCCTTTGCTGCGAACAAAATTGTGCCGCACTTCTCCTTGGGACCAAGATAGGAGCTCGAAGGCGTCACCACTTGGGTGCTCGGCTACTTCAAAGAGTTTTGCATCATCCAAAACATGGCAAGAGAAGCATCTCTTCGCCAGATAGTAGATCTGGTCCGGGCGGTTCATTCCACCTTTGATCGATCTCACGATACGTTGACGCCGATGAACCTTTGACTCGGATTCACGGGTGGCCCCGTCTTTGCCAAAATCGTCATGGACTTCTAACCAGTCCTTGGCCGGGCCGTGGCAACTTTCACAGCTCACTCCATGTTTGGTTTTCGCTTTGCCTCTCACTTCGAGTTGAGTGTAGTGGCAACGGACGCAGTCAGGAGATTTCTTGACCCGGCGAAGCTCCAATTTCTTGGCCATCGCTTTGCCAGCTGCCGATTTGTGCATGGCCTTATAGCTGGTCTGATGAGCACTTGACTTCCACGATTGTAATTCTGCCTCATGGCATTCCCCACACTGAGATGGGCCCACTGTGTGGCGCAGGGCTTCCTCGGCAGAGTATTGAGTTGGCGCAGGATTCTCTTCTTCATTGAGGGCAACCGACTGCGATAGTGGCCACAACAAAAGAGAAAACAAAGCAGCGCTCAACATGAGGAGTTTCGCGGGTATACGGTCGGTCATGGCTCGTCTGTTCTTATACGTCGACATCGGTGAGGGGTCCTTCATTTGAATCGGCGCGATTGCTTTAGAACTTGATTGTTAGCTCCATGCGAATGCCGTATCCAGGCTCCCGACGCTCTTGAAGCGCAGCATGAAAATCCGTTTGCAAGATTAGGTTTTCACCCAATGCCCTTTGATAGCGTAAACCAATTGCCGCAGCTCCACGATTGCTGCCGTCAGTGTCTATACGGCCGCCGATCTCGACGATGATTTGGCTGCGGAATTCGTCCCAAAAGAATTGCCGTCCGGCTGATAAACCGACAGATTCAGCAGGTTCTGAGTCGAGGGCTGAACCGAAGCGTCCTAAACCTTGGGCCGTGTATAAGATGCCAGTTCGCGCCAAGGGCCCGCCCACATCTGGTGCCCGTGCTGCCGAAGAATATTCATCAATGCCCAAGAAACCATTGATGTAGTAGAGGTCGTCCGTTCCTGTAGGGGTCCAAGAAATTTCTGCGAGTAATAAGAACCCACCTTGGGTGAAAGGTGTGTCTCCTTCTAAAGGAACGGACCCCAAAAATCTGAATGTGCTGTTGAAGTGACCCAATCGTTGGGTCGCGCTGACGGCGAAGTAAAAGGCATCGCCGCTGTCCGCGGGGGCGGACACGTAGACCAAGTCCACATCAATGGAACTCTCGCCAAAGTCGGCCTCCGTGAATAAGGCATAGAGCTCAGCGCCGCTATCCGCTGCCCTGTTGGCCCGATGAATATTGTTCCATGCGTAGAAAAACGTGAGTCGGAGATTGGCGAATCCAGAGGGCAGGAGAGTGTTGCGGACCAAGCCGAAACCGTCAACCGTGTCGTCGATCAGGATTCCGTTCTGGATAACCAGAGGTTGCCTTCCCAAGGCGAATCCGAAATCAAGAATCCCGGAATCATCGGTATCCAAGTTGGGGAAGATCTCGCCAAAGTCGCCTTCGAAGAACAAAGTTGTGAGGCGACCATTGAATCCCTGCTCCCAACCGTCAATGGAATCGGGCCCAATGGCGTACCCGGAAAACTGTTGGCCCCGAAAATCGATGGGGCGAAAACCAATCAAGATTCGTTCCGTTTGCGTGAGCTGCACATTGCCGAACAGGTCGAGGCGGTTGGCCCACTCAGTGATGAAATCTTGGCCGTTGTCGTAACCTTGTATAGCACTGCGAAAGGTGCCGAAGACGTAGAAGCTCGGATTCCAAATGGCGCCTGTGCCAATATCAAATCCTTCGCTGATTGCTCCAGACCCCAAGAAGGGGTCACCAAGTCCAATGATGGGTCCGTTCGCCTCGGGCATCGATGAGATTTGAAGTGGGATTGCCACATCGGAAAGGCGGCTTTTAGAGTCGAGCAAATGGACTTTCGAAGAATCCTGAAGTTGATCGATTGCGTCGTCAATTTCCTGTTGCCTATTTTCTGTGTCTTGCTTGCCTTCCTCTTGGGAGGACAATAGTGGCATGAAAGAGAAGAAAATCACAACTGCCAAGGCAAACCGCTGCCACAAAAGGGCTTCCTCATGGGGAGAACCTGGGTGAAGACTATTGTACATGAATCTTGGTGTTCCTTTCCCAGAGGAGCACATGGCCTTCGACCACGCGGTCGGCCACGGCACGGGGACTGAGGCCATAATCGAATCCAACCCCGGCGACGGCTGCGACCAAATTGACGGGTACCATGGCCGACTTCAAGCGAACGCGAACTGTGTAGTCCCCAGGCCCTCGCATTTGGTCGGATGTCAATTTGTAGTGGGCTTGTTTCACGCCGCCGGGCTCGATGGAACGTTTGTGAATACGTGCGCTCAATGGTCGCCCTGTTAGGGTTGTGGGCATGGTTGAGGTGCGAAGGAAAGGCAAAGAATCGACGGATTCGTTCACGGCCAAGACCTGCTCTCTTTCGCCGCCTCGGACGTTGAGGGTGATGAATTTCGACTGAAGCGAGAACAGTTGCTCGTCCACAGGGAGTTCGCCATTGTGGACATAGATGGAATGGGCGTCTCTTACGTCACCATTGGGATCAAGGTCGCCGGAACGAAAGACAACGTTGCCTTGCGGGTCGAGCACCGTGACCTCAAGGAATACCAATCGCTCCGCTGTGAAACCCGTCGGTACGTTATGGCCATCGGTGCCGTTCTTGATCTCAAGATGAAAGGCCAAACCAGTTTGGTTTTTTCGGTCCACCAAGATCTCAGAGAGGAGATAGCCTCGTTTGAGCAGGGCAAGTCTGCGTTGATTGACCTCTTCTAAAAGAAGGAGCTGCTCGTCGATGATCTCCCGAGCCTCATAGCGATCGTCAGCCGATTCCCATTTTTCTGGGAAGGTGGCGTCGTCAGAAACTGCGTCTTCGAATTCGTCTGTTCCCCAGCCAGCCTTGTGGTCGAACTGGAGCCATTCGGCCATGCTCGCCATCTCTTGAGCCACGGGATTGTGAGGGAAGATGCCGGGATGAACGATGGAGTAGTCGGGGCCGGAGAATGTATGGTTGGTGAGCTTACGATCTCTTGTTTTCTTGCCACCGACGATGGCAGCAGGGCCGAAATCGTAGCCACTGCTGATTCCCGGCTCCTTGCCCATGTGACAGTCTTGGCATGTCTCGCCGCGACGGGCAGCTGGAGAAGCTTTGAATTCGCTGAAAGCTTCTTCAAGTCTGAAGCCGTTGGGCAGGTTTACGTCGTGGCAGGAACCGCAGAATCCAGGTTGCGACAACTGCGTCAT
>WFTN01000309.1 GCA_015485455.1 Planctomycetota bacterium
CAAAGACAACCTTGTCCGGGACACCGCCCTCGACTACCTCCAGCGCATGACCGGACAGCGTTTATCAGCGAACTCAAAGAAATGGCTTAAATGGTGGAAGACCGGGTCCGAGGGCTTCAAGTTTGTCGATCAAGTGGCACTGAGAAATCGGGAAACACAGGTCGATGCCAAGTATGATCGTTTCAGCGAGAACCCTTACGGTTCCTTCAAGAATGTTCGGGTGATCGTCTTAGGGCAATCACGAGACAAGATGGAAGACAGCCTGGAGGTTTTGGGCATCAAACACGTGATGACTCAAACCGGTAAGGTTTTTGAGTCAGGCCTACATCCGAACGCTGTATTCTTTGCCAACTGTCCCGGAGTCATCACCAACGACGACTCCCAGAGGCTCAGTTGGTTTGTTCGCTCGGGTGGCTATATGTTCGCCACATGTGTTGCCGTGAGTAATACGGTGATGAAGACTTTTCCAGAGATGATCAAACGGGCCCCCGCCTCAGCCAACCCTCCAGGCCCTGTGGATTCCTTTCCGGTTGAGTCGCAATCACCTTTTTTGCGTGGCGTTTTCGGCCGCCACGTCCGTTTGCGCTTTCAGGTGGCCGGCAACCAGTTACCCGTTCCGGCAGACAATGACCGCGTTCATGTCTTAGTCGACAGCACCGACGCCTGCTCAAGGTGGGGATCTGGTGCTATGGCATCTTGGTTCAAGATCGGCCATGGAGTTGTGGTCGACAGCGCCAACCATTTCGTCCTCCAAGGTTTTGCCAACGAGAGAATGAAAACCGCCGACGAGCGACGTAGCTATGCCATCGAAAGATTGGGGATCAAGTTCCGCGAAATTCGCAAACTCGACAAGAAGAAGGTTTTCAGCTCTCAATCGAAGGCAGCAAAGGCCTGTCACGATCGGACGATGATGCGCCTTGTGGCTCGATTCGTCTACGATCGCCGTCGCGACCACTGATGACCCTAACCAGAATAGTTCACGATCTCGCGGCCCCCTGTGCTTCCCAGGATGGCCACATCAAGGTGAGTGAAGCGACGAGTTTGAGCTGTCGGTTTGCTCCGGCACCAGGGCTAAAATCTGAAATCGAGGGTTCGTCTTGGGCCACTTGGCGATATCATAGGACAGCGAGCCAAATCGAAATGGAAATGATGAACAATCCCAACCCAAAAGACGGCCATGACGAAAAGAGCCTCTTCACCACTCAAGTCATTATGATCATTTTTGCCTTCATCCTGAACGCCTTGTTAATTGGCTGGGTTATATCGAACAAGCCCGACTTCTAACTTAGATCATTGCTTGGGCCTTCCCCGCACCGAGGAAACGGTCACTTCGGCCATTGACTCAGGGCTGCAATAGACCCTCAGCCCTCAAGATACCCTTGGCAATGGTCACGCGATCGCCGGAATTGGCGATTTCCCGCAAGTCCATGTTCAATGCGAAAAAATAGGCATTGTCATTTGTCTCCACCCAGCCCACCCACCAACCGAGCCCGGAGTCGTTTCCAAGACCCCAACCTGTTTTTCCGCGAATGGTGTATGATTCCGTACGTTCATGAAGCATCATTTCTTTGACAGATTTTTGGCTCTCGATTGACGCAGGAAGGGACTCTCTATAGAGCTTCTCGAGAAATGCGACTTGCTCAAATGCAGAAATCTTCAGCGTGTTGTTTAACCAGAATTGATCAATCTCGCCTGAGATGTCGCAGTTCCCATAGTCGAAACCTTCGACGTATTCAACCATAGATTGAGCACCCACAGCGCGAGCGATTTCTTGGTAGACGGGAACAACTGAGAATCGAAATGCTGAGTCCAGATCATGAGCTCTTTCCCACGATTTGCTGAGCTGCTTCTCCCCGTTCCACACGAAAATCTGTTTGCGGGAGCGAACGACACCAGAGTCGAGGGCAATGATCGAGTTGGGAATTTTGAAGGTCGATGCTGGAGTCATGGCCTTTTTGGCGCGCTCAACATCAAGAACCTGGAATTCTCGGGTGGCCAGATCGAAAAGAACAAAGCAACCTTGAGTATTCTTGTTCTCGAAGTGGACTTTCCAATCGTCCCTCAGATGGTGCTGATCGAAAGAGGTAATATAGGGGATGTCGGGGGATTCGACATGACTACATGCGGTCAAAGTGGCCATACAAAAAATCAAGAAAACCAACATCAAAGCGCTCCACCAAGACCTGAACGGGACATCTGCAGATGTTAGCTCGCCCTTTGCACTATTAAAGCGCGGCAAGAGGTTGCGACACCTCCGCATCTCAATCGTTAAAGACCAACAGAAGAAGGCGCATGAGCGCCAAGAATTCGCTATGCTGGGCCACGATCCATTTGCTGTTGAGAATGCCGCATAAAGATCCACGGGACATTTCTTCAATTCGTCCTGAGGCATTTGTCGATATATGTGGTGCGTTCCGAATTGAATTTGGGATCCAAGCCAAGGTCAGATTTCATTTTTGAGTTTCGAATAGGAAAGCAAGATGTTCAGAGCCACGTTCTTCAAGTACGCCGCGCGATTCGCTTTCGTCATCGCCCTCCCCCTGAGCGCAACTGCTTTGGCCCAGAACATCGTCGTCGACCTCGAGCAATCTCGTTTGGAAGCCATTGACTTAGCCTTGCGTTCTGGGTGGCCCCTTCGCATCGAACAGGCTGATGGGAGTACAGCGGAGATTGTCGGGATCGAGAGCGGCAGGGTCCTCTACATAAGCACCAACAATGCCAATGCTGCCATCTCATCCAATGCCGCTTCCGTTCGAGGCAATGCTGGATTCTTAGGTGTTATCGGAAGCGGACAAACTGTTGGTGTTTGGGATAGTGCTGCCGTGAGAGATAGCCACGAAGCTTTCGGAGCACGGGTCACTGTAGGGGACGGAACATCTTCTCAGAGCAATCACTCAACTCATGTAGCCGGAACAATTGCAGCATCTGGAGCTTTCGACATGACCGCCGAAGGAATGGCACCCGGGGCCACGATCGAAAGCTTCAATTGGTCAAGCGACACCCTGGAAATGGCATCCCGAGGAGCCACAGGCGCAAACCAAGTGAACAATATCAAACTATCGAATCATTCCTACGGCTACGTCACCGGATGGACGACCTACGCAGCATCTGGCAATTCTGGTCCACACTGGTTTGGCAACTGGGGCGAACCTGAAGACCGCAACTTTGGCGCATATTCCTACGGTTCGGTTTCCTACGACAACATAGCTTTCAACGCCCCTTACTATCTCATCGTGAAAGCAGCGGGAAACGACCGCAACGACAGCGCCCCAAACAATGGCGACACATTCTATTACTTTGACAATGGATCATGGCAAAGTGATGTTTACGACAGCAACATACATCCCCCTTCTGATGGCGTGAACACCAATGGATTCCTGGGCTACGACACACTCACACCCAGATCTTGCTGCAAGAACACTTTAGTTGTGGGGAGCATGACGGACGCTGTCTCCGGTGGCACACGTTCAGTGGGATCTGCAGGAATCAATAGCTTCAGCGGTTGGGGCCCCACCGACGACGGCCGTATCAAACCCGACATCGTTGGCAATGGAAACTCACTCAGATCCACGGGAAAGAATTCTGACAGTCACTACTACTCCTCGACCGGAACAAGTATGGCGAGCCCCAATATTTGTGGCTCGACAGTCCTTTTGCATGATCTCTATGAGCAACGATTCCCGGGGTCATCCATGCGCGCGGCCACCATCAAGGCACTTATCTTGCACACCGCTGACGATGTTGCGAACCCAGGACCTGACTACAAAACCGGTTGGGGTTTGATGAACACGCTAACTGCCGCAAATGTCATAGAAGACCACTACTTAGCCCCCTTAGATGGGCACCTAACGGAAGACTCACTCAGCCTCCAGAACAAAGAAGAGTCATATTTGATTACCGCGACAGGAGGCCCATTGACGGTGACCATGGTTTGGACGGATCCAGCGGGAGCTCCTCAAAGTGGGCTGGACAACCCAACAAGCAACTTGGTTAATGATCTGGATATCCGTTTGGTCGATAGCACCCTCACCCCCATCTTCCCCTGGATTCTTGATCCTTCAAACCCAGCCGCAGACGCCACAACAGGTGACAATTTTCGGGACAATGTCGAACAAATCAAACTGCCAATGGGAAGTGGCGACTATGTCCTCACAGTGAGCCACAAAGGTGATCTGGCTGGAGGCTCACAAGAGTTCTCGCTGATCATGACCGGTGGAATCATCTCCCAAACTGTTCAAGCATCTTCATTCATCGTTGGAGTTGGCGGCGGTGGCTTGGGTGGGCAGCTGCCCACAGTCACCTCGACGGCACCGGTCATCGGTGGGACATTTTCGATTTCTGGCCAATTGGCCCCGGCGAGTGCATTCGGAATCATGGCCTACCACATCGGCCCAGCCACACCTCTGGCCATCCCAGACAACTGTTTTCTATACATCGATCTGGACGTAGCGATTCCCACAGGAACAATGTTCAGCGATGCTTTCGGCGACTGGACTGTTTCAGCTCCAATCCCGGCGATCCCCGGTTATGAAGGAATCGTCATCACCAACCAGGCCTTCTTCTCCACCACTCAAACATCCTTTGGTTGGGCCTGCACTCCCGGGGTTCAAAGCACTTTAGGTTTTTGAGCGATAGACAACCGAAATAGTTCACGGCTTTTTCACCCCGACCTCACAACTGAGTCGGACTGGATGCTCACTCATGTCAGGGCCATGAGGTGCTACCCCGCTGGAACTGCGAAGATAGCAACCGCCAGCAAGACGAGCGCCCCGGCGGCGATCAATGCACGGCAAAGCCATGGTCGTTTATGCGTCTTGGGCACAACCAAAAGAGCCACCAAAGCTTGAGAGAAATAGTAGATCGCAAAAGCTCTGGAAGCGAAAGTGATGATCTCGAAGACATTGGCACTCCACACCAAAACGATAGCTAACCCAGCGATAATTGGGTAGGCCCTTTTTGCGGGAACTCGGTTGTGGCTCTCTTCTTCCACCAATCCACCGGCTCCAACAGAGTCGGCCACCGCCGCGCTAAACTGGCTCATGACAGCAGCAACAACCAGAAGAAACGGCAAGATCAATGCTGCATGACCAGCAAGTTCGATAATCGCAGTGTCTTGAGGCTTCTCCCCATTAAGAGACGGCAACAAGGGCGCAACCAGAAAGACGAAAAGCAAATAGATTGCGCCAGACAACCATTGTGCCACTCTCATAGTGCGGATGCGCATTTCCACCGAGTACTCTTTAGCCAAGTAGCGCGATGTCTCGAATCCCTGAAAGACGAGGAGCATTCCTGCAAGCATCCGAAGTCGCTCCAAGAATGACATTGATTCCGCTTCCACGCCCTCGGGTATGAACCCGGAACTTAGGTTGTGATGAAACAAACCAATCAACAGCGAGCCGATAATAGCCAACTTAATACTGACGGAGTATTCCTCCAGACGTTCAAGAGTCCCCAACCCTCGAAGCCACCCCACCATACCAATGAAGACCAACACAACTGAGGTCAAACATTGAGCCCGGAAGTCTGAATAGACATGAGCATATTGCAAGACAAAAGAAGCCATCAACCTCAAGTAGAAGGCGATGGATACGACGTATGCCAGTGACAAGGAAAAATTCGACAGGCGCTCAGTTGTCAACAAAGCTCGACTTGGATTGTCGTTTAAGACTGGCTCGGCATAACGAATATTGAATCGTATGATGGCGCCAATGCCATAAGCGACAAGAACCGTGCAAAACACCGCCAAGAGCGCCCACTGCCCAGCTATGACTCCCAACAGCGGTGCGATGATCAAGAAACCGCTGCCGATAATCGATGCCAAAGGGGTCACCGTCGCCCGCCAAAAAAGCCAATCCTTCACTGCCGGGCGCAGCATCCAGACTGCCAAAGCAAGAGCTATCACCAGAAGAAGGTAATCGATCGATTGAAACATTCTACATTCTCGATTCTAAAGGCTAACCCACCCGCAGTTCTGTCCGACCAAGCCTAACAAGCCCTTTTCCGCCAACCCGACAAAACTGCAAGAAGGCAGAATCATGGAGTTCCGGGCAGTGATTACTCGACCCCAGCGCGGCAAAATCATCAACACAAGCAAGAACAAACCATTCCACCCCTCCACTCGTCACGCCCCAGTCTTCGGGCTCAACCCGGTGCATAATGAGGGCATTTTGACAGGGGAGTATCATAGACCTACACTATGACCATGAACTACCAAACTCACGAAAGTCAAAAGGTTCCCAGGCATGTCTTATGTCCTGGCTTGCTCGGCTGCCTCATTCTCATTTCCAGCCTCATTGTTAGCAGCGACCTGCTTGGGCAAGAAAAGTCAAAGCCCACCTTTGAGATGGGCCAAGCCCAAGTCGTGGCTGGCTTCAAGGATCGCTCTCAGTGGATCCAACACGAGCTCTGGGTCGAGACTGAATTCGATTCTGACAGCGATGGCAAGTTAGATCGAGTCCATGTCGATGTCACTCGGCAAGCACAAACAGAATCAGAGGGTCTGAAAGTTCCGGTGATCTATGTTTCCAGCCCCTACTTCTCGGGAGTTTCTTCGTCGGACAAAAAGTACTTCTGGGACCCAAGACATGAATTGGGAGCAAAACCGCCACGGCACGAAAACCCGCCTCCCATTAGGACAAGAATCGGAAAACCTCTGATGTCGAACTCCCATGTGAGAACTTGGGTGCCAAGAGGTTTCGCCGTTGTTCATTCCGCCGCACCTGGAACAGGACTCTCTGAAGGGTGCCCCACTGTAGGTGGTCCCAGTGAAGCCTTAGCCCCAAAGGCCGTCGTTGATTGGTTGTGCGGTAGAGCCAAGGGTTTCACTTCTGTGGACGGAAAGATTGAAGTCAAAGCGAATTGGTGTACAGGTAAGGTTGGCATGACTGGCACTTCCTACAATGGAACCATCCCCCTGGCATGTGCGACCACAGGAGTGGATGGTCTTGAGTGCATCATCCCCATCGCCCCCAACACATCTTACTACCACTATTATCGATCCAACGGTTTGATTCGCCACCCAGGGGGTTGGATGGGAGAAGACATCGATGTCCTGTTTAACTTCATCCACAGCGGTGGCACTGCTGCTGAACGCGCCCGATGCGAAAAGGAGTTTCGCGACAAAGTCATCGCCAAGAACATCGACCGCATCAAAGGTGACTCCAACAACTTTTGGAAAATTCGCAACCTACGATCTCGTCTGCAAAAAGTGAAAGCCGCAACACTCATGGCCCACGCTTTCAACGACTGGAACGTCATGCCGGAGCATAGCGTTGAGGTTTACGAAGCGCTCAAGAAGCAAGGGGTTCCCGTGCAATCGTATTTTCATCAAAGAGGTCACGGCGGCGAGCCTCCCCTCAAAATGATGAACCGATGGTTCACACGCTATCTCTTTGGTATCAAGAACAGTGTTGAAGACGATGCCCGAGCATGGATTGTTCGAGAAGGCCAACGCCTCCCCACCCCCTACAAGGACTACCCAAACCCAGATGCCAGTCTCGTTCAATTTCACCTTGGCAAGGGGGGCAATCATTCTGGTTCATTGGGCCTGTCTCTCAAGAGCAAGCAAGGGGTCGAGGAGCTCATCGATGATGTGGCCTTTTCCGGGGCCAAGTTAGCTCAAGCCAAGAAATCGAAAAACCGCCTGATCTATGCCACCCCTGTCCTCAAGACGCCTGTACACCTCTCAGGAACTTCCCGTATCAAAATCCGCCTGTCATCCAGTAAACCTGCAGCCAATCTCTCGGTTTGGGTCGTTTCCCTTCCTTGGACCAAAGGAAAGAGACGAAGTCCCATCACAGACAACCTGATCACGCGGGGTTGGGCCGACCCACAAAATCAAAAATCTAATTCCGAAAGTGCCCCTTTGAAGCCGGGCCAGTTTGTCGAACTCAGCTTCAATCTTCAGCCTGACGACCAGATCATTCCTGCCGGTCAACAAATCGGCCTCATGATATTCTCAAGCGATCGGGACTTCACGCTCTGGCCTAAGGCGGGCACAAGGCTAAAAATCGACTTGGATGCAACCACAATCGCGATGCCCATCGTTGGCGGCGCTAGCGCTTTCAAAAAAGCAATTGGAGACTAGTGCTACGCCAATAATTTGTCGGCCCTTCGATAAGAGATTAGCGGACAATAAGAGTCGTAACCCGTAACTGCGCCATTCTTGTCAAAACCATACCGACTCCCTTTCGATTCTCTCGCCGCATACGTTCTCACAGAAGTTGAGAAAGAAGAGTCTTGGCAGGAACGACCATGGGCGGCTTCGGGCTGGCAAAACAGTCAGCGTCCACAAAGTCAGCTTCGAGAACAACTTGAAATGCAAATGGGGCTTTCAATTGATCTTGAAAATATCGCAATGGCGGACTGATGGAATCGTTCTTGTTCTTGACTTCCACCAGGAACCACGGCGAGCCATCCCTTATCACCACAAAATCGACTTCTCTTTGGCTCTTGTCCCGCAAGTAACAGAGTTGGAATTCGCCAAATCCAAAATCGGTCCATCCTTCAACAGCTTTTAACAAATGGCAAGCAACGAATGTTTCAGCCCGTTCGCCTACATCCTTGATATTAGCCCAGTCTCGCAAGAACCACTTGGGTTCTTTGCGTAATGATCGAGAGACATTCTCAAACCAAGGTTTGATCAGAAATCCATGATGAAGGCTGCTCAAAGTCGCAAGCCAACGACGGATGGTATCGACGGAAACACGGACCGATTTTGCCAAAGAGCTGTAGACAATTTGATGTCCCGATCTCGACGCAAGCAACTTCACCAACATCTCAAGTTGATCGAGTTGCTGAATTTGAGTGAGCTCGCGGACGTCTTCTCGCAACAACTGTTGAGTACGCAAAGATTGCCAACGCCGACTGAAACGCACATCCCGTTTTAGGAATGGTTCAGGAAAACCACCGTGCTGCCAAAGGGCCTGCCATTCTGAGATTTTGGGCTTCTGTGGACTGCGAATGATCTTCTGGCAATCCGGCAGGTCTTGCCTGATGGTCTCGGCCACAGTGAAGGGATGCATGCGATAGAGGAAGTACCGCCCCATCAGACTATCCCCCACCTTGTGGTAGGTATCCAATCGGCTTGACCCAGTAATCAAAATGCGAATCTCATCTGGATAAGTGTCAAAGATTCCCTTGAGCAGTTCTTTCCAACGAGGGAATTTGTGCAGTTCATCGAAAAGCAGAATTGCTGGGGCTTTCCCCAATGCCGCTGCCGAGAGCCACCCCTCCATCAGACGTTTTGGCCCGGCCAGAATCTGATCACGATGATCAAGATTGTCCCAGTTCAGATAGCTGTCAGACAAAGCTCGGCAACAGGTAGTCTTGCCAACCTGCCTTGGCCCACTGACAAAAGCCATTTGCCTATGAGCACTTATGTGCTCTTCCAAGATTGACTCGTAGATCCTGACTCTTCGTTTCATGCGACTATTATCGACATGGTCGTAAAATGGTCAAGACTATTCTACGATCTGCCGTAAAATGGTCGCCAGCCAATGATGGGAAACTATTTCGTTTGAGCCAACGTAGCTGTGGGAGCACAAGTAACTTGCCGTGAATCTCAACGCCATATGCAGCAACGACCATCTCTGGGGTTAGCCCATCTTGTTCATCGACCATCACGTGGTCAATCGCTTCTCGGAGCGCCAACCAGATGCGGCATACCCGACGCAAACTAGGACTGACTTGGAGCGATGCACTGGGAGCCACTTGCAGCGCGACCCCCTATCTCACTGGCTGGGCGCGTATTGAAAGCAAGAAACATTTTCCAACTGACGTTCTCATTGGGATCGCAATTGGCAACTTCTTCGGCGAATTCGTCAACAACTTATTCGAGTTAAATGATGTGAAATTCAGTGCCGGACCGTCTATCGACGGCGGTGCAGAAGTTTCCATGACAATCCAGTTTTGAGTTAACTGTTTCACCTGGAGCCTTTCCCCGAATCAGTCGATACGAACAGAAGCGCCTCGTGTTTATCTGCCATACACAATTCGGGCAAGATTGGCTCGGCAAGACCAACGATAAGAGAAAGAAGAAAAAATTCGGACGCGATTGGCAACAATATCGCCATCCAACCCAGCGCCAACTCTCGCTTCCCAGTTGATGGGACCAAGCGGCCTCAACCAAATCCAAGTCGACAACCAAGAGGCACAACGTTGCGCGTCTCAAATCTCCACAAAGTAAAGTCGACTGCCATATTGTGCAAACGAGAGTCGTAGCGCCCGGAGAGAGTCGTAGCGCCCGGAACTTGTTTCTTTCCATGTCCTTAGAACAGTGTGTTGGCATCCAGTGCCAAGTGTCAGCCCCGAGTCTTAAGATCCGGCCCTAATCGGAAGCCCTTGTATTCCCCAGAAACCATCTGGAGTGGCGGCCGGAAGCATCACAAATGACAGGACCATGAAATGAGCCAAGAGCCGGCCTTAGAGACCTCCGCAGATGTGGAAGAGGCTGAGACGCAGAACGTTGCCCCGCAAAAATCTGCCGTCAACGAAATCGAAAACAGCGCCTCGAACCCCTTGGACGTTGACAAGCCCACAGAAGGAATTGAGACCGCCCAACTGTCTATTGAAGACCCAATTCCAGAGCGCGATTCTGATGGGCCCATCACTCGGTCAAACGATTCGATAGACGAAAACGAATCGGCCACGAATTCCGATGACGCCAACTCTGGCCCGCAGGACATTGCACCAGAAGAAACGGCAGATCTCATCCGCAAGGCTAAGAGCACCACCGTAGCAGACATGAACGCCTGCGGCGATGCGGGCAAATTGATCCGCAAGCTGACCCAGGCCGTCAAGCGGACCAAAGAAGACCTGGCCCCACTCAAGACGCGCCTTTCTTCAGCCAAGAAGGAATTTCAGGAAGCCGAGAGCATTCGTTTGAAACCCCTCGTCGAGGCCGAGAAACTGCTCAAGTCATCTATTGAGATTTTTCTCACCAAAGAGTCTGCACGTAGACGCCACCAACGAGAATTACAAGAGCTCGCCCGGCAAGAGTCAATCGCTGAACGAGAGAAGAGAATCGAGACCCTGGAAGAAGAAGGCAAGATCGAAGAAGCGAGAACCTTAGCCAATGAATATCCACCAGAATTGCCTCCTGTCCCGGCAATTCCAGTCCCCAAGATGATTTCGGCCAAAGCGACGCGTCGGTCCGAGGTCAATGACCTCCATGCACTCATCCGATTTATTGCGGAACACCCAGAACATAGCGATTTATTGCGCCCATCAACTGCCAAGCTGAATGCCATGGCAAGAAAAACCCCAGGCGAGTCTCCTCTTCCCGGCGTTGAGTTTCTAACAGAACAAAAAGTCACTTCGAAATAGAAGCAATCAAGAAAATCGGTTTACGTCCGACTCAATAACTAAATCGATTGCGAATTCAACATCGCCCTCACCTACACCCATGACACAGGTGGGGTCCTCTATGTCTTCCCCTGGGCGAGATTGTACACCCGCTGTCTTTTTCTTTTGCAACCAAAGGCTCAAATTTCGAAGTCCATTCGCGGTGGCCCAATTCAATTTATCAAAGAGAAGTTGCGGTCAATTTCAAGGTAGTTTGCGCTTTTGCCTTTCTAATTAGTCGGCATTCTCTTTCATGCTTAGCCGCTCATTCAAGGTAACCCTAACGTCGCATTGTTCCAGCATCGAAAAGCCGATGATCCGCGATTTCGCTGTGATTTCACGGGCGGATCGACAAACTCGATCTTGTTGCTGAAGCCCACAAAATGTGGTCTACCGCAACACGTGGTTCTCCCGCAATTTCACACCG
>WFTN01000310.1 GCA_015485455.1 Planctomycetota bacterium
ACATGGGAGCGTCGTTAAGGCCATCTCCCACCACCAAGACTTTCTTCCCCATTTCCTGGAAATGCTTGAGGTGCTTGAGCTTGCCCTCCGGGCTCAAGCCACTTTTCGCCTTGATGCCAAGTTGGTCACCGATAGATTTAGCAGCCAGGGCATGGTCACCAGAAACAATCTCTGGCTCAAGATTGCTCTCCACAAGGCCTGCAATGACCTCCTTGGCTGACGTTTTCAGTTCCTGAGCCAAGTAAGCCAAAGCTTGGACCCGACCAGCCTCGGCGAAAGCTACCACAGTTGAGCCATCAGCCAGCAATCTCTGTCTTTCGTTTTCTGTTTCGGGGTGCCAAGAAAAACCCTGTTCATCCATCCAGGTTGGGCTACCAGCGAAGCAATCAGCGCCATCAATGAGGCCCTTGACACCAGAGCCAGGAACAACTTTGAGCTGGTCCGGCTGAAGGTCCCTTGCCAACACAGCTTGAGCAAGAGGATGATTGGAGGCACCCACAAGAGACTCGAGTTTCTGCATTTGTTTCTTGTCAGTACCGGGAATGCCCACGAGATTTCCCAATGTCTGGGTGAGGGTCCCAGTCTTGTCCAGAAGAACCTTG
Organism: Planctomycetota bacterium; assembly: GCA_015485455.1. GTDB lineage: Bacteria > Planctomycetota > DRQF01 > S139-23. Next base: position 603 of record WFTN01000310.1, read on the forward strand.
TCGACCATCGCTGCGGCTTCTAGGGCACGGGGATCCCGAATCAGAATGCCTCGACGGGCCAAAGAAGCTCGCATAGCACGGTAAGCCAAAGGCGTTGCCAAGCCCAAAGCGCAAGGACAAGCAACCAAGAGAACGCTCAAGGCGACTTCAACCCCCGCCCCCAAACCAGCACTTCGGTAACTCATGTAGCCACCAGCCGCCGCCAACGACAGGGCCACCCAAGCGAGGTAGCCTGCCAAACGATCGGCTAACATCATGAACCGCGTCATCCCCATTGGAGAATCCAGGAGCTGTCGAATACGCCCCATGGTGCCCTCGTCAGCACGTTGGGTGACGCGAGCCCGAAACAAACCTGTGCCATTCGTTGCCCCAGCATGAACCAGCGTGCCAGGAACAATGGGACGAGGTCGATGCTCTCCTGTAATGTGAGCTTCCACCACTTCACTGCGCCCTTCCGTCACAACCACATCTGCGGGGACAGATTCTCCCGGTCCGACCACGACCAAATCACCGATTTTTAGATCAGCGGGCTTGCATTCAGTGCGCTGGCCTCCGGGCTGAATAACCTGAACATTTTCTGGCAACAGCTCTGCCAAGAATTGGGCGGCGTCCCGACCTCGGGTGCGAGAATGGGCTTCCAACCGTCTGCCGAACATGACTAAGACAAGAACCATGGTTGCCGTATCAAAATAAACCTCGCCCCTGTCGGCGAATGTATTTCGTAACGACAGACCGTAGGCGGCCAGAGTTGCCAAGCAAATGAGGCCATCCATGCGGATCGCCCCACGCTTCAAGTCAAGCCAAGCACCCTTGAGAAGTGGAAGCCCCAACAAGATGAAAACGGGAAGAGAAAAAACCGACAAGGCCAAACGCCCAATGCCACGAATGGCATTGGCACCTTGGTCGTCAACCCCGTCATAAACTGACTCGCCGTAGAGAACGAGGCTAAAAGTCATGACTCCCATGGCGAGGAAGGCCGAAAGCAGCAATCGAGCTTCAAGAAACTCGACTGCGCCTTTGCCAGCTCCCACCATGGCCGAGGCCATACGGCAGCCAACGCAACAGAAAAGCGTCTTAGGATCCGCCTCCACGCCTGGGTTCAGGCGCAGAGGCAGTTCACAGTGAGCGCAGATCCCGGCCGCTTCAGCCACCCAAGTCTGCCTTCAGAGCGACCAGAAGGTGGTTCACAATGTAAAGGGTGGCAATCACGATGAATCCAACCCAGATAATTTTCATAAAGAAAGGCATGCGGCCATGATCATACTCAAAATTGTAGGCGGTCTGATCGTCACCTGCGATATCAGGAGTTTCCGAATTCTTCTCGGTCATAGCCGATCTCCATTTCCATGAGTTCATACTTTGCTTCTTCGATGTCGCTGAATTGCCCCGACATGAAGGCGTAGGCCAAAAGCAGCAGGAATCCACCAGCGACCAAGCAGTAGGTCAACAGATGAGACCCGGCGAAGCGCAAGCCATCCGAATCCGTCAAATCCAAGAAAAACTCGTAGAGCTTATAGAAAAAAGCAGCTCCTCCAGAGAAAACGACAAAGCCGAAGATCCATAGCATCACCCGATGCATGGATTGCGACGACTCATCTCGCTGTGTTCTTTGTACACTACTCATCGTTGATCTCCCGAGTATCTTCTGGGCGCCAAGTTCCGAGCCACTGCAAGTAAGCAATGAGCGACAGACCTTTTTGATTTGGTCCAACAGCTTCTTCGACCCAGTAGGATTCTTCTAGGTTCGTGATTGCTTCAGCGTCACCACTGTTCTCCCGCTTCAGACCCTTCCGCGCGATCTCTTCTTCAACAATTTCGCCCATGGCGGATTCGGCATCAGCCTTGCTGCCAAAGATTTCCCGGCGCACAATGATTCCCGTATTAGGATCAAGATAGCCCGCCCGGGCTTTCTTAGGGGCGATCTTGCGCACAACGCGGAAACCTTCACGAGAATAGAAGGGAAACCGTGGCATGACACTGCCGGGGGTGGTGGATTGAGGATCATAGAGATGAGCTGCATGCCAGTCATTACTGCGCTTGCCACCTTCGTAGGTCAAGTCTGGCCCAACACGCCGCGTACCCCACATCATAGGGCGTTGCAAATCGTTGTTGTCTTGCTCGGTGGTGTTCACAGGACCATAGCGCTGTTCCTCATTGGCAACAGGGCGCACAAACTGACTGTGACAATGCCAACAGGCATCTCCCACGTAACGATTGCGTCCAAGCTCCAAGGCTTCAGCAAAGACTTTAGGCCACAATTCGTCGCTCGTTGTCCGCAATGCGTCTATTTCGTCCCCGATCTTCTTCAGAGCTTCCGCTCTTGCCGGAGGTGACAGTTCCTTTGGCAGAGCTTCGATTTTTTCGTTCTTGATCGCAACCAAAGCTGCCTCGGTGTAGACCTCATCAGAACGGGCAAATGACTGATCAAAAGCCAATGGCCAAGAGTCACTCATCGACTTAAAGTCAGGAAGAACGTGAGATGCTAATTCTTCAATTGTGGCTCTTTCTACCTTCGCATCCGTAATCAGAAACGGATAGAGACCAGAAAGGAGCACAGAGAAGATAAAACAACCGAATCCTGCGAAGAGGATAACACTTTTGAATTTATCCATGATTTACTTCTCCTCTATCGCAACAAGATCAACTCGATAGTCATAAGGTTTCCCTGTTCCCATGGCCGTCTTGTAGACATTCCAAGCGAAGCAGAGTTGGCCGATGACAATCATCAATCCAGCAACAGTTCGAATCATCCAAAACGGCTTCAAAGAATCGACGATGGACATCCAAGGTGCGAGTTCCGCGAACATGAATCCGTGAACCAAACCACCGGCAGTCAAGTCGGTGAACATGATGACCAGACCAATGACGCTCAGCCAATAGTGCCACTGATTGAGACGACGGTTATGCCAATCGCAGCCGGTCAACCTTGGCCAGATCCAAGTGATCATGCCAAGAATCCAGAACGCGAAAACTCCCAACATGACCAGATGTGCATGGGCCGGCACCCAATCAGTGAAATGAATGTACTCTTGGAATGTCAGAGTCGTCTGAAAAGAACACTGTAAACAGGTGATGAAGTAGCAGACCATGCCTGTATAGAACCAACGAATCGGGAGGTTCGTTCGCAGAGCTGCTCCCCTTCCCCACATGGTGGCGAAGAAGTTCACAACAACCGTAGTCACCACAATCTCAACTGCAATGGTGGAGATCACGGCACCGTACTGCACACTCATCGGAATCGAAGAGAGCAAGAAATGGTGGACACCATTCAAAGGATAGAAGAACGCTAAAGCCCAAAAGCCAATCACGCTGAGTGCATGACTCCAAATTGGTTTGCGCAAAATGATGGGGACAAAGAAATACATCAAGCCCCAGCCCATGGGAGTCACGAAGAGCCCCACAAGGTCATGAATAAACAAACCAACAGTGGCACCACCAGAACTTCCGGCGAGCGACCACTCTGGCAAAGTGTTTCCCATGACATAAGTTAAAATCAACCAGATAATTCCAGCGGAAATGTACCAAGAAGAGACATACATCCGCTTGTGAACACTCTTAGCAAGTGGCGTCAAGAACTGAGCCGCCACCAAAAGGGCACCAAACTCAATTAAAAAGTCCACGGGCAAGAAATTCATCCGGAAGGTTCCAGGTTCGAAGCCGGTTGGCGTCTCGCCCCATTCCACTCCCTGGGCTCTTCCCATGAGAAGTCCCACAGTGACCATGAAAATCAAGAATTGCCAAACCCAGAAGATGATCCAGCCCAGCTTCTTGCCCAAAACTGGCCGACCAGTCATGCGAGGCACAGCATAGTAGAGCATGCCCACGAATCCATTCACCAAGAAACCATACGCAATTTGGTTGGTGTGGATCATACGCAGACGCCCGAATGAAAGATATTCAGAGACGCCATCGAGGGGATTGTGATTGAAGAATTGAAAAGAGATGATCAGTCCCACAAGCATCGAGCACACCATGAATGCCAAAGCAGCAATGATGTGGGCCTTTACTAGGCTCTTCTCAACCAGACTGCGGCCCCCATTGGAGGCGGCGATCGTTTCGTCCTTAGGTGTATCAGTTGTCATCGTGACCTCCTGGTAGACCGCCACCGGAATGAACCCGGTTTACGTAGGCTTCAGGATCTTTGAGGCTAAGAACGAAATGTGCCAAGGCCCAAATTTCTTCGTCGGATCCAGGAATTGCAGGCATGGGGGTTCCCGTTAGTCCAGTTCTCATGCGGATAAAAATGTCTTCTGGTTTACTTCCTGACCGAAAAACACCCGTGGTGAAATCACGAGCAATGATGGGTTGGTCCTTCCAGTCTCGAAGAGTGTAAGAAGATATGCCATCACCGCGCCCCGTATCGCCGTGGCAACGATTGCATTCGCCTAAATAGCGTTTCTTGCCAAGAGCCAAGAGTTTAGCCGTGACTTTGGGTGATGGTGGTACAGCGATGGGCTGCAAGCTTGACACCCTTTTCTTCCAGACCTTAGCCTTAATATCATTGATGTCGGAAGCCAGGACCTCTTCCAAGGTCTGCCCAGTCTTCTTCATGTGCCGCGCAACTTCATCACGTCCCTTACGAAAAGTTGAGACATGTTGAACATAAGCGGCGACTGCCTTCTTCTTGACGTCTGACATCAATTCGAAGGAAGGCATCGATGAACCTGGCAGTCCTCGCGTAATCGTCCGGACCAAATCAGGAATACGAGGCAACTTGCCTGTCGGGGTGGTCCGAAACTTGAATTTCGCATTTTGGAAATTGCGAGGTAGAGGGTCTAAGAAAGCCGAAGCTGGCCCATCCCCCATGCCGTCATCCCCATGACACCCGATACAGCTTTCCTCGTAGACAGTACGACCAAAGGCCGCAGTCTTAGACATGGGCCAATCGTCCAGGGTAAAGGCTTCCGAGATATCCGGCTGTTGAACCGGCGGTTTTGCCGTCGTCGTGGGGGGCCCAAAAACGACGAACAACGTCAGCACAATGATCAGCGACCCAGCCGTGATCCATGTGCCAATGTTTCGCTTACTTGATCTCAACGCAGTGCTCCTTTTGTCGAAACGCGAAATGAGAGGACAAACGATCAAAAAAACAACATCACCCCCTCACGCAGATGGAGGGGATTGAGTAAGAATTTTGTTTGCATGGCAATAAACGTGCCAATGCCAGATCTCCATGATGGTGGTCTGACTTTCGAACGACTTAGCTTGTTCATTTCCTGCATTGTCGCGTATGCGGCCTGATGTCGCAGAATGATTACGACGAAATCATGAAGGTTGCCTGCAGTTCAAAATGAGAAACTCCATCACGTACGGTGATTTTCTATGCGAGTGGGGACAACCACACCAAAATTCCGGTCCACTGTGGCATTTACCCCAGGACAATCCATCCCTTGCCGCTCGATCATAGGCTCAACACAATACGGCCACATAAGGAGATCGAGATGATTCGTATCGTTGTCATCATGGCCGTCACATTCGCCATTTTCGCCCCACAAAGCACAGCCCAAACTGGACTTCCTGAAGGTCCAAACTGGGGACGTGGAAGAGATCCAGAAGGGAGCAACTCAGTCTTTGCGACTGCAGACGGTTGTGCAATCTGCCACAGTGCATCGGAAGAAGCCATTGCCATGCGTAGTGCCACAGGCGAGGATATTTCGCCCCACAATATGTGGCAGACATCCATGATGGCCAACTCCTTCCGGGACCCGTATTGGCGGGCCCAGGTATCGAAAGCGACTTTGGCTCACCCCAAGAAAGCCGCCGAGATCGAAAAACTCTGCACAACTTGCCATGCTCCCATGACCAGTCATACAGCGCGTCTGAGTGGATTCGAGCCGGCGCGGCTGAAGGACTTAGTGGGCATTCCCTTGGCAGAAGATGGTGTCTCTTGCACCGTGTGCCACCAGGCTCGTCCTGAAAATCTGGGCAAAAAAGAGAGCTTCAATGGTCGACTGGACATCAAACCCGGCCGAGACATTTTTGGGCCCTACCCTGAACCCACCGGTGGGCCCATGCGCATGTTCTCTGCTTTTACACCCAACCACGGCTCCCACATTCAAACATCGGCACTCTGTGGCAGTTGTCACACTTTGGAAACACACCACGCTGTGGGCGCCGAAGGCTTCCAAGAACAAACACCTTATCTTGAATGGCTCAATAGTGACTTCGCCAAAGGCGGCAAGACAGAAAAGAGCTGCCAAGAATGCCACATGCCAGACTTCGGCAATGTAAGAATCGCCCGCGCCCCTTTTGGCAGTGACTTCAACCTCCCAGCCAGACCCAACTATCGCGGTCATTCCTTTCAAGGTGGCAATGCTTACATGCTCGACCTTTTGGCCAAGAACCGAGAAGAACTGGGTGTCAAAGCACCTGAGGACGCCCTCAAACGCGCAGCAATCGCTACCCGCAAGCAACTTGCAGACACGACCGCGAAAGTGAGCATCTTGAATACGCGTATCGAAGACGGTCATCTCAAGTTCGATGTGCGCGTCGAAAACAAGACAGGACACAAGCTTCCCAGCGGTTATCCATCCCGTCGTATCTGGCTCGCCATGGAGATTCGCCAAAGACGGGGACGCGTCTTCCTTTCTGGTAGCTACACAGAAGATGGCCGCCTTGAGGATGTGGAGAATCCCTTAGCCTTGCCTCACGTTGACGTTGTCACAAAAGATAACCAGATTCCCGTATGGGAAACGGTTGTGGTCGATGCTGCTGGCAAACCAACCACCGAACTTGTGGCCATGGCCCGCTACAAGAAAGACAATCGAATCTTGCCCAAAGGCTGGAAAAAGGACGGTCCCTATGGCAAGGAAACAGCGCCCGCCGGCATTGGTGACGACAAAGACTTCCTCGGAGGTAGTGATACTGTCCATTACGATTTAGACTTGGGCAAAGACATCGAAGACGGGGGTGTCATGATCGCTCGGTTGTTCTATCAGACAATTCCGCCGGTATGGGCTCTTGACCTTCAAAAGGTTGAAACCAAAGAAGCTAAACTGTTCATGAAGCTATACAAGAAGTCACCGACGAGCACGGAAATCCTCTCTATGGACATCCAAAGGTTCTAACCTAAAGAAAATCGAGATCGACAGGGAAAAAGCGTTAGGCAACTAACGCTTTTTCGCTTGGGTCTTTGTCAGATCAACCTCAACCTTCCCACGATAAATCAAATCCTGGTCTTCTCGCTCCCACCAAGACTCAACCAATGTGACACCTGAGAGTTGCACCTTCCCTGAAAACACCTGGGAACCATTCGCCTCAATGGTAATGGGGCGCTTCACGTTCAACAATTTCTCGTCGATATAGATCGTCATCTTGTCGACCTTCTTGGTCGAGAGGCTAATCCTATTGCCCGGAAGAATCCGGGCATCCACTTGGGCGTTAGGCATCCGAACCTTATCCAAACGCACCCAAAAGGATTCCAACATGTACTTCCCCATGGCTCGATGGCGAACGCGCTTGGGATGAGGGTTGCGTCTTTGTTTCGCCATCCAACCAACGATGCCCGGCATCAGCGCCCCCGTTTCTCGCAGGTCAAGCATGTGCCTGTGGCCGGCTAATTCGACGTAGTCAAAGTTGTAGCCCAATTTCTTAAGTTCATTCCTGGTTCGTCGCGAGTGAATAACCGGGACAACTTTGTCGGAAGTCCCATGGACGAAAAGTAAGTTTGTATTTGATGCGTTGTAGAGCAACTGTCTCTTATACACATC
>WFTN01000311.1 GCA_015485455.1 Planctomycetota bacterium
GAGATGTGTATAAGAGACAGACTACGGACATCTAACTTCACCCCATCTTCAGCAGCCTCATAATTACGCTTAGCGGCCACGAAGTTGATAATCGACTGACGATAGGCATTACGTTCTCGAAGACGATTTAATGGTAGATCGATATCAAAGCCCAAGGCATAATCAGCGTTGCCGATGGGGTCAAGACGAAAGCCAGTTTCGCCAAAATCATTGGAATTGAAGTTGACGTTGGCGTTAAAATCTAATCCGGCCAAAAGGGCATTCTTGGCCACAGCCACTTTTCTTCTGGCGTCAATAGCCCGACCATGACTAATGGCCAAGTCAAGACGGCTGGAGGTAGCCAACACAAGTGCGTCGGCTTCTTCCATGAAGGTGGCGTCTGCCCCCTCAGAACGAAGGTCCTCCAGGTCTTTCGGACGAATCTCCACGTGGCAATCCGTCGGCAAACCGAGAGTCATCTTAAAACGATCGAGAGATTCTTGGAAATTTTGGGTTGCAATAATCCAACGGTTTTCTGCCCCCAACTCCGCAATGTTCGCACGTTCCACGTCAGTCCGAGCCAAGCGCCCCGCTTCGCCCAATGCTCGGTTTTCCAAGGCTGTTATCTTGCGTCTTTCAAAGTTCTCTCTTTCATTCACCACTGTTTGTTGATCCCGCAGAAGGCGGAGGTACTGGCTAATGATGTTCACGGCGAAAGTACGCTTGAAACGTTCGTAGGTCCGAACAGCGTAAATAACGTCTCTTTGAGCCTGATTAACATTTTCATAGACGATGCTACGGCCAGCACCTCGCAAGAAGGGCAATGAGAGGCTTAAGGACGCAAATGTCGTGGCTACGGTTGAAGCCGGATTAGAAAGAAAGCGGGTGATATTGTCGCCCACACTCAAACTGAGGGCGCCACCGGCCTCAAGAAGCCGGGTAAAACCAAAAGACCCGTTTTCGGACAAGGAGAAGTTTGTATCGTCTCCCCGATCGCCATTAGCCGAAGCCGAGAAGGACTGAAGCCCAAACCACTGAGAACCAAAATTGAATTCAGCGGTGTTGAAGTTGAGAGCCGCCGAAAAGAGCCGTTCCTTCTCTGTTTGAAACTCACGGCTATTGCGAGCGGCGATTTCCAAGGCAGACGCCAAGTCGATTTGAACCGTGCCACCTTCTAATGCAAGTCGCTCCCGGGGCCCCGGCTCTTCGTCCAAACTGCGCGCTTTAATGAGAGATTCTCGAAGCCGATCTTCGGGCATCTCGATGGTGAAATTCGGATCTTCGGTTTGCCCTGCGACTTTGCGGGCATTCTTAATGATTCCATAACCCTGGCGGTCCGCTTCCTCTTTGTGATCTTCTGCCGACATGCAGCCGACCAAAACCAACAAAAAGAACAGCAAAAACAGTGTAAGCCATGATGAGCGCATATTTTACGTCAGCATCCCAATAAGAATTCGAGTTTCAGTAGCGAAAATGTGTCCAGGAGGTCCGCAGATATGCGCAATCCCCCCTCGCGGCTGACCTTATATACACCTGTGGATATCACTTCATTCATTCTTTTCCGGGGTGTTTTTTCCGACCGGAATAGAAAGGCGATCGAATAGGGCCCCGATGAGGATAGGCAAGGCAATGGTGGCATCGCATGCGACTTCCGCAAAGCGAGCATGAGGACCGTATTTCCCCCAGGACTTGCTTTCACTGATAGTGCACCCCGAGAGTCCGCCAAAGACCACATTGTCCGTGGAAATTCGGACTCCAAAGTCATATCCAGGAAAATGTGCATCGTCGATCATGTCCAACAGAGGAAAAATCTGTTGAGCCCAATTCCTGGGGACACCACCTCCAACGATAATTGCTCCACGTTTTTCCTTGGACCGGACCCAATTCCCCATGCGAAAAAGGTCTTCGATTTCGTCCATGACAAGATTACACCAACCCCGATAGCGAAACTTGGCGAAATTGAGGCAGAATTCACTATCACTGGTAGCACCACAGAAAATCGGCGTCTCAGTCTCAAAAGCGACAGCGAGCATGGACCTCATCCCTCGTTGCGACAGTCCTTTGCCAGTGAGACGAAAAATCTCACTGGGAGGCATGACCCATGGGCCTTCCCTTCTTTCTCGATCCTTGGCCTGTTGAAGAGGACGCCAGATAGCCTCCAAGACCTCTTCTGCGGCCAGATAGTTATCTTCTGGGAGATTGGTGTCATAGATGCGGTTGATGCGATGTTGAAACAACTCGTTATCATCAGCTTGGGGATCTCCAACAAAGTGCCCCGGACCTCCTTTGGCCGCATTGACCAAGTCATGGGAGATGTTTGCCCCAGTCGAGACAATAGCCTGAATGATCCCTTTCTCCATCAATTGGCAAACCAGTTCTCCCATGCCTGCTGGGACCATGGCCCCGGCGAACGTCAAGACAATCCCACAATCGCCATCTTCGACCATGGTTGTCAAGACATCCAAGGCAGTCGACAAGTTGCGTCCTTGAAATGAGCAATCTCCCAGAGCCTCTAAGATTTCAAAAGCGCTGCGACACTTGAGGGGGTTAATGGGCTTAATGGGCCGCTTGGTGAATTTCGTCATACCCCATCCCCCCCAGTCTTCTTGGTTAAGATGCCCTCCAATTCGCCGGACTCGCGCAGCCAAGCCACCACCCCTAGCATAGGTAAGCCTAAAACGGTGAAATGACTGCCCGCGACGTCTCGAATCAAGCGAACGCCCCCTTCCTCAAATCGATATCCCCCGGCACAGCCGATCCCCTCAAGGGTTGCGGCGTAGTCTTCAATTTCATCGGTACTCAGGTCATAGAAAGTCACCTGAACCTGATCCACTCCCACATGAAGAGTGACACCGTCTCGAACGAAAGCGTATCCGCAATGAAAAGAATGGGTCCTACCGCTCAAACTCAGAAGTTTTTCCAGCAGGTCTTCATGATTCTTTGGTTTATGGGCGAATTGACCATTTAAGGTGAAGACTTGGTCTGAACCCAGCACCAAAGCACCGGGACGCCGAGCGGAGACAGAGGAGGCCTTTTCCACCGCCAAACGCGAGGCTAAGACCCTTGGATCATGGATATCAGCTTCGATCTTGCGCTCATCTATGTTCGCCGGGTCGATGATAATCGAAAACCCGGCATCTTTAAGCAGGCGCTGCCGAATTTGAGAACCTGAGGCGAGAACCAGTTTGTTTGTATGTTTATCCATCTGACTTTTTCGCTTAGCTCCTTGCCGGATCGTCTCTTAGGCGGCATTGTGTCGCTGTCAGAAGACTTCGTCAACGTGTTTAACATTTGGACAACAATCGTGAGTAAATACAGACGCACAATCGCTATCAACACGGGAGGCGGGGATTGCCCTGGTCTCAATGCCGTCATCCGCGCCGTCGTCAAACGAGGACGGATTCAGGAGAATTGGCGGATCATTGGCATCGAAGACTCTTTTGATGGGCTCTTGGAAGACAAAATTCGGGTGATGGAATTGACAAGAAAATCCATCTCCGGGGCCCTCACCCGGGGTGGCACCCTTTTGGGTACGACAAATCGAGGCAATCCCTTCGATGTCAATGGCCAAGATCGCTCCGGTCTCATTGTCGAGCGCCTCAATGAATTGGGCTGTGAAGGCCTCATCGCCTTAGGCGGGGACGGCAGCATGGCCATCTGTAATCAGTTGGCAGAAAAGAACGGTCTCAAAGTCATCGGTGTTCCCAAAACCATAGACAACGATCTACAAGGCACCGACGAGACATTTGGCTTCAATTCTGCCGTTGAGTTTGCCACCTTGGCTGTTGATCGCCTCCACTCCACTGCCGAAAGCCATGACCGAATCATGGTGCTCGAAGTCATGGGGCGAGACGCAGGTTTCATTGCTCTCCATTGCGGTGTAGCC
>WFTN01000312.1 GCA_015485455.1 Planctomycetota bacterium
CATATTATATTCTGGAGTCAACCGACCTAGCCTATGAGGAACTCATTGAATGTGTTGTTCCTTACACTGAACCGGAGGTGGAAACATTGATCAAGACAACAGGCCAAAAACTCAGAGAAGAAGGCCGAATCCAGGGGCGTGAGGAAGGCCGTGCGGAAGGCCGTGAGGAAGGTTGCAAGGCCGCGGCGAAAGCACTTCGGATCGCTCTTGCTTCTCGTTTCTGCGAGTTGACGGACGATCAAGTCCAGAAGATTGAGACTGCCACATTCACCCAGCTTGACATGTACTTAGATCGGGTTCTCTCTGCCAAGACGCTTGACGAAGTACTTCGATAATACCTGGAATCCCGGACTCAGGATTTTCTGGTCCACCTTCCCAAGCGATGACGTCTTGATGGTAGGAGCTCATTGTGATGCCTACCAACCATGATCGTTTTCTTCGCAACGTTTTCTCAACTCCAGTTCATGCTGCCACTGTGCTGGTGACCTTCTTAGGTCAACTATTTGCTCTGGACCACGATCTCAAGCTCTAAGTCAACGAACCAGGATTATTCGGGCCGATCGACAAAACGACGAGAAAAACGAGTCGTCGCAAGATTTCTCGATAATCTCAGGGATCGAACCTTGAGTGTCGTTTGCGGCTACAAATACTTTGTGACCGCCGAGATAGGCAATTTCGAACAAGATCGCCAAAACAACTGGGAAACACGATCTTGGTCGACGCCAAGAAACTTCAAACAAGGCGCTTTCAAATGGTAAGAGTTGAGACTACCCTGATCGAATATCCAGATGAAAACCCGTCCCTGATGTGCTGTGTATCATTCATGATGACGACGCGAAACTGCGCGTTCACCGCACAATGAACGATTCGACTTCAATGAGTAGAGGAGCCTTCTGCTATGCCTTGCCTTGCAAAACTGAACATTGCTACACCTTTGGCTATCGTCTTGTTGCTTGTTGCGTCGGCGGACGGTCAAACGAACATAAGTGGTAGCATTTTCGATGGTTCTGGTGGACCGCTTCTTTCTGGCACAGTCTACCACGCTACAGCCGCAATCAATGTCCCAGCGGGCGAGACCCTCACCGTGCAAGCTGGTGCGATTGTCAAATTCGCTACAACGTCCGGCAACTTGCAAGTCGATGGGACTCTCAATGTAACTGCGTCATTTTCGAATCCAGCAATCTTTACCCGCATCGAAGACGACACGGCTGGCGGAGATACGAATGGCGATGGCGGCGCTTCGGCTCCTGCGGTGGGGACCTGGCGCGGTGTTCGGATCGAAGAAGTCGCCGGAATCGGTAACGTCGTCGGTCTTGAACTGCGTTACACGGGAAACTTCGGCAACGCAGCATTCAGAGCCCGAGGTAGTGGTCTTAACATGTCACAATGCCGAGTTCGCGACTACATCAATGGTGCCATTTCGATGAACAACACGGGTTCGCCGACAGTTGACAACTGCGTTTTCGAAAACGGAGACGAACCAGGCAAACAGGTGCCCATCGAGGCCCTGCCCGGTTTGACAAATAACACAGCTGTGAACAATTCATCCAACAATTCCTGGCTGGTTACACAAGCGACGATAGACGCGGATATTTCGATCAACGCAAACACGGTGATGGGTGGTGCCCACATCATCAAGAACGGTATCGCAATTGCGCCAGCGCAGACGCTGACCGTCAACGCCGGAGTCAACTTCAAGTTCAACTCGACAGCTCAGAGGGTGTTAGTCAGCGGAACATTGGTGTGCAACGGGACCGCTGGGGCAAAAGTCGGATTTACCGTGATTGAAGATGATAGTCTCGGCGGAGACACGAATGTTGATGGTCCGTCAACTGGAACGCCGGGAAGGTGGCGCGGGATAAATTTTGCTGCCACGGATACTGATAGTATGTTGACTCATACGGTCATTGCATATGCGGGCAATGTTGGGCTTCCTGCCGTCCAGATCGTGGGGACAAATCCGATCCTTCTCAACTGCAGTGTCACAGACTGTGCCGTAGATGGAATTAGCTTGGAAAACAATTTAACCCCGGCCACATTCACGAACTGTAATTTTGATCGCAATGGCCGTGCAGTCGATGGCGTACTGTTGGAGAACGTACCGAACTTTGTGAATTGCACTTCGGCAAACAATACGATCAGTAACTTGATCCATGTTACCAATGGTACGATTGGCGCAAACACGATCATTGGGTCGACCAACCAAGTTGGCGGCGCGCTTGAACTTGGCAGCAGCGTTGCCGTTCCTGCTAACCTCAGCTTGACTCTGAATGAAGGGGTTATTCTCAAGGCAAGATTTACGTCAAATGGCATTACTATTAGCGGCACATTGCTCATCAATGGCACAAATGCCAACCCAGTGGTTTATACCACGATGCTCGATGACATGTTTGGCGGCGACAGCAACTTAGATGGTCCATCTGTGGGCGTCCCAGGAACGCACAGGCGATTGGATTTCATGCAATCGGCGATGGGGACGGTGAATTGTTTAATCGTACGGTTTGGCGGCAACTTTGGCCAAAGTGGTATCAGGGTTTCATTGTCCTCACCGACGTTGACCAATTGCACTGTCGAAGACTGCTCTGGGACGGGTCTGGCCGTTGTTGACGGCACTCCAACTGTGACGAACTGCAACTTTGATCGCTGCAACATACCAATCACTATGCTGAATATGGAGTCGTTGGCGAACTTCAGTGCCAACACTGCCACCGGAAACGTGCAATTTGATGCCATACGAAATACAGATGTAAGTTTGGCCCAGAACCTGTCACTGACTACAGACAACCTCCTGGGGTCGGTGCTTGTAAACACGGGATCGACAAACATATTGGCAGGATCGAATTTGACCTTGGGGCCTGGAGTTATCTTCAAGTATGTGAATACAAGCAACAGTGTTCAAGTATCTGGAAGCCTGGATTGCCAAGGAACACTGGCCAATCCGGTTATTCTGACCCGTATCGAAGATGACACTGCGGATGGCGACACGAACAAAGACGGAAGTGCTAGTGTGCCGATACCCGGTCAATGGCGTGGTGTTTCCTTCAATGCCGGTTCCGGCCCATCGAATTTGGCCCAGACGAGGATACGATATGCTGGCAACCTGGGTCTTGCGGGTGTAACAATCGCTACGGATTCTGTGACACTTTCCGATTGTGTCATTGAGGAATGTTTGGCGTCCGCCGTCAGCTTTAACGCCCTCGATATCGCGCCCTCAATCAGGGACTGCAGCTTCAACAACTGTAGTCGTTCTTTGGACAACATGCGCTTGGCCAACTTCAAGAACTTAAGGGACAATACTGCCTTCGGCAACACATTGTCAGACAGCCCACGATTGACGAATGGCGTGGCTGGCGTTGACGATGTTTTGTTCAAGCGATCTTTAATTAACAACGTACTGATCTCAACGGCCACGCTCTCCGTCACGACGGGTCAATCGTTGCGCATCGAATCCGGATGCATCATTAAATTTGTTAATTCGTCAAACTCGATCGTTGCTAATGACGGCAACCTTGAAATACTTGGGACTGGGATAGATCCCGTGATCCTCACGGTTCAATCCGATGATGTTTTTGGAGGGGACTCCAATCTTGACGGAGCGAGTGTCGGAGCTCCTCTTTCATGGCGCGGTGTGCGCGTGGCCGGGCCTATGGTCACAGGTCGAGTTGAGTTCGTGCGTGTTCGATTCGCCGGCAATCTCAGCATACCTGCATTCTTTGGCGACGCACCGGGTGTCATCATGCGAGCGATCAGAGTGGAACACTCAGGCAATCAAGCTTTTGATTTGACAGCGGCGAGTGGTGACATCGACAACCTCGTGGCCTTCGATTGCGTCAATGGCATCAAGATAGGCGCAACTGCTGTGTTTAGACTGCGACACGCGACGGTGACAGCTTGCACAGGCACGGGAATCGACGCGAATGCTACTTATACCGGACTGATTCAGAATACCATCTCTTGGGGCAACGGTACCAACTTTGTTGGCACCACGGTTGCCAACCTCTTTGCTTCCAATGGTGATGCCGCCCTAACTGGTATCAATGGAAATATGGATGCGGACCCGTTGTTTTTGGATGCTAGCCTTGCAGTCGGCAGCCTTTTTCTCACTCCAGCCTCGCCCAGTGTCGGCACCGCTGACTTTTTTGTTTCGCTTTTCGTCGGTTCTGACCACGTTGAATCAACACGCATCGCGGACTTAGATCTAGACGGTCTTGCCCTGTCTGACATGGGCGCCTACGAATCAGCACCCTATTTCATGGTGAAATCTGGTGAACCTGTGGGCGGTGAAACCATGTTTTTCGCCATGCTCGGCCCTCCCGGCATAGGCTTTCTTTACTTAGGTCTCTTGAATGGTGTGCCCCAATACTTTCATCCTTATGGCATGTTCTTGACCGGTGACGCGAACAACATCTTCTTTGAACTGATGATTGATCAGGGATTTGGATATCCCATTACTTTCCCTGTAGAACCGGCGATCGTAGGTGTGCGCTTTGGCGTTCAATGTGTCGGTGCGCCGCTGGGCATGTTGAGCGTTGGGAGCTTTACCAACATGTATCGGGGTATCATTCAGGACTGAGACTTGGACCGGGGTTTGCTTTGGATTTTCAGCGTGTCGCCTCCCTGTGTCAGTTGTCGCTATTCCTAGGGGCCAAGACGGCTCCTGAGGAGAAGTGCAAATGACTGTGACACAGGGGGTCTTGTCTATTGGAAGACCGCTGGGTTTGATGGTGCTGAGTCAAAAAGTCCGCCTGATGTTTGCGGCCATTGGCATCGCAGGTATAGACTGAATATTTTCTGGTCCACCTTCCCAAGCGACGACGTCTTGATGGTAGGAGCTCATTGTGATGCCTACCAACCATGATCGTTTTCTTCGTAACGTTTTCTCCACTCCAGTTCATGCTGCCGCTGTGCTGGTGACCTTCTTAGGTCAACAATTTGCTCTGGACCACGATCTGTCCACATTGGAGCTTGTCCCAGGGAATTTCGTTGACTCAGGACATCTCAGGCACGAAGTGGACTTCCTCTTCAAAGTGAAGAAGTTTGGCGGTGGGTCTGTCTACATTTACGTCTTGATGGAACATCAAAGCA
>WFTN01000313.1 GCA_015485455.1 Planctomycetota bacterium
ATGAAGCACTTGCAATTCACCATGTACAAGACTAAAGTCAAAGACGAAGTTTATCTTATGTTGGTGTCCACCAACTCGGGGTAAGACTAGTTGACCCTTTTCGAGCGGCGATAGAGATCTTGAAAAGTAAAAATGGCAATAGGCAACCAGCTTTACCTCCTTGACGCAATCCCATGAATAACCTGATATCGATGATCATCGAGCGACTAACGTTCCGGCATGGGTCCCTGTCGAGAATGTAGAGGAGTATTTGACCGTGTAGTTGCGAGTTCCTGTCGAGGATGGAACTGAAACCGACCGAATTCGATACACACCTTTCATCGTTACGGATCGTTGGAACTCTCCGCGACGGTTGCTTTTGCAGGGCCCATAAGGAACATTCACCCACTCACCGCTGTCTGTCAGGCGCTGAAATGAAACGAACCCGCGGCGAAGTGGCTTTCTGTACTCGTCAACGATCCGGCCACGAAGAAGGTATGCCCGCGTAACAACGATTCTCTTTTCACCTAGATTCAGATCATCTAAAGACACCGTGAGATTGGATCCACTTTTTAGAGCCAGCCCACGACCCTCCAAGCGACTGAGCTCGATTGAGTATGTGCCGTCACTCAATTTCCGTGTGATGGCATGACCTGAATCATCAGTGATGAGTGCGTCAACTGTGCACAAGCTCAGGTTCGTTCCTTGACTATGCTCTATGATTTGTACCTGTAGACCCCGAATCGGGGCTCCCGATTCATCCTCAACCTTGATCGTAAGTAGCGAAGAAGGCTTCAATTCAACACGCACCCCGAGAACAACCTCCTTCGGCCGCACCTCGAACACTGCACTTTCGCTCCAGGCATGACCGGATTCATCGCAAGTTGCCTTCCAATGTCCACTCGGAACCTCTCTGATCACAAACTCCCCTTTTTCATCTGTGATGGCTGAGAATCGCCTGCTCGCTGTTGGCGATCCTATTTGAGGCCGAAAAATGGAGTTTTCTTTTTGAAGTAAAATGACGACCCCACGAACGCCTAATCCTTGCGTGTCAACAACTTGCCCCTTGACCGAGCCAGTCGAGAGAACCCGAACAACAAGATCACGCTGGGGTGTTAGTTCGCTCGCAAAAACCAAGAACCTCTTGTTTCGGATATCGACCTTAGTTCTTCCTGAGAGTTGCCCAACATTTTGACCACGCGCAAGCTGAAGCCTCTCAAGTGGGTTCTTTACCGTAGGATGGTTTCGAGACATTCTGAGAATGTCAATGGAAAATCCTGCCGCGTCAAGCGTGACGAAGCTCCAGCCACTTGGAACGTGTTCAATGTGAAATCTTCCATTATCATCTGTCGATGCGCGCCCTGACCTCTGAAAGCCTCCGAGCGAACTTGAGAAACACTCTACCTCAACATTTGAAATCGGCTGATCACTGTCGCCAGCGATCACGACACCGGATAGTGACGTGCCTTTCGAAACAGGAATGATGGTTGCTCGCTCAACCTGGCCGATGACCTCGAATTCATATGACAAATGTCGCTCTTCTCCAGGAACATCATTGCCTGCCAGAAACCACTCATCTGATAGGAGTTTAATTCTTATCCGCGGCGAAGAAGGAAAGGAGCGCAAAACAGCCTCGCCATCGAGGTTTGCTCGTCCGGCAAACCAATGATTGCCTTCAATATCTAAAGCTCGAAACGAAATCTCTGATTCAATCGCAGCACCATCGTTCGAGACGAATCTCACTCGAAGATCACCGCCAGTTGGCAACTCGAAGACAAGACGACCATCCTTATCAATCTCATTGTTAATTAGGTTTTCATCGGAGACGAGTCCGATCGTAGGATGATTGATACGGACGATGCCCCAATACCGCTGAGGGCTAAAACACTTAAAGGCACCGAATTCGTCCGTGACCTGCCCAATTCGAATGACCTTATCTCTTTTGAGAGACGCTCGAGGGATCTCCAAGATCAACGGAACTTGGGTGACAATTTGATTTTGTTCACCTACAACAATGCCTAATGTTTCTTGATGGTCCAAAACGACTTCGACTTCATCCTGAGTTGTTCCATCAACCCTGAAGACCAACGGCTGTATCTCAAAGTCGAATCCATCGGCCGAAGCGCACAAAAATAGAGCCCTTCCCTCCGGATTCTCGTTCAAAGAAAACTTAAAGATGCCCTCTGAATCGGCTTTCGTCTCCGCGAGAATCGGCGACACTTCTGTATGCCTCGCTCGCTCAACGGGCGTAATTATCATCACCTTTGCAAAACCAATCGCGCCACCATCCGCACCAGCAACGCGTCCTGACAGGCCCCACTTCTTGCCGAGGACCTCGGGCGACATGGACTCCTTGAGATCAATCGATGAAGTCGAAGCCCGCGACACTTTGCCCAGTGCCCCAGGCTTCGACGAATTGTTTTCGATAGAATCATCTTCTTCAGATTCCGAAAAGTACACGAAACTTGTCACACAGAGACAAGTGATCAAAATAGCTGCGATCCATCCGCGTGACTTGTTCATCAATCTGAGAACTCCAATTCAGTCGACTAAAGTACTACGATTGATTCGCCAGGCGTGCCGACTTTTTCGTAGGTAATCGCGAGGCCAAAACCATCGCAATCGATGCTTAAACCACCGGGCGGCGCGTTCCAGGTTTTGCCGGCACTTATGCCTACTTCGGCTACTAACGTGTTGATCGCCGGGTTGTTTTGGTTGTAGCAGTACACCCGTACGATGATATCACAGCCAGTGTCGTTTCCGATCGAGTTCGCTACTAGGCTGCTAAGTCCTAAGTTTGCGGCTGGCGTTGTAGGATTTCCCGATCCATCCGCCAGTTGTTGCGTGCTTGTTCCATTGTAAGTAGCAGTCACCTGAGCGCTAACCGTAACGGATAACAGCAGCAGTGCGACGACGAATAGAGCTGGTCGAACACTGAATAATAAACGCATGTCGTCTTCCCTTCAAATTTCCCTGAGGACTCTTGCCAACCGAAATGTTCAGCACTTCAACAACCATCAAACCGACAAGGAATGATGGAATTCGCAAAGAATTCAAGCATGAAC
>WFTN01000314.1 GCA_015485455.1 Planctomycetota bacterium
AGCATAGAGGCCGATTTCGACCTATGGTTAGGAAAACTGAATGACGAAGACCTGCGCGACGATTTCAAAGCGATCATTTCCTTGGCGAAAATCCTCTTCGACAATTCCCACAACTACCGAAGCGAACGGGACAAGATCTTGGGGACGGCTCGAATCGATCGGCTTCACCAAACTCTTCTCCGCCTCACCCGTTCAGCTTTGCATCCTCAAACTGTCTGCCTTGCCTGTTTCGATTTCCTCTTGGCTCTGCCCCACACGCGTCTATCTCCTTTCATGAAAGAAGGATTGCAGTCGCCCAGCCCCAAAGTGCGGCAAAGCGCTGCTCTTTGGCTTTTGAAACAAGGAGACCACAGCGGATTCGCCATCGTTGAAGACAGTCTCAACGACTATTTCGGCGAGTGGAATCTTCTCATCGCTCCATGGATCGCCCAATCTGGCAACATCAGCTTGGCTCCTTGGCTTTTGCCTAATTTGGATCGCCCCAGCAGCAAGATCGTGGCTCGATCCTTGAGCGCTCTTGCGACCATCGGCTTCCACGACCTCGACTTAGTCCTCCGGGATGCGCTTTGTTCACCTGGGGCTGGCCTCAACCAACCCAGGGCCCAAGTCGCTCTGGCCCAAGCCGCCACAAAACTCACCGGCAAAAACGCCAATGCCCTGTTGGCACGAATGTCTCACACCAATGTCCCGGAAGCTCGACGTCTGAGCCGGGACACCCTGGCTATGCGGGTCACACCCCAGATGCAGGAAAAACTGATGTTGGCCGCGTCTCAAGAAATACTCGCAGATGAAAGTACCAGAGAGAAACGCTACAAAGAGGCGATTCCGCGGCTGATTGAGTCCATCGCAATCAGCAAAGAAGTTGGCGACCAAGATTTCTTCGTCCGTACGAAATTGGCCCATCTCTATTGCCTTCAAGGAGAGAGAGAGCAAGCTCTCACAACCCTTCGTGATGTCCTCCAAACCGAGAATCATGCCCGCCCTTGGATCAAGTCATGGGCTCGATCATTGAAGAAACTCTGCCAGCAAGAAGCTGTCAAGGCAGGGGAACTGCATCAGCTCTCTTTGACGGCGAAGATTGCCCCTCGGGCCAAGCAATTGCCACAAAAGCGCAACACATTTTTCGCCAGACATGTAACCCTGCACAATGATGGCCCTCAAGAAATCGGCGGAGGTGTTTGGCATTGGGGAAATCGTGTCACATGGATTTTCAAGAACGCCGACACCGGCGAATGGCTCCTTCCCAACAGCACCCGCAGACTGCCCGGACGATTCTTGCCTGCGAGCGGTTTGAGTTCAAAGGGGTCAGTCAAAATCATGACCATTGGCAGAACACCAAGTCGACCCGGCCGTTGGACCCCCGTGCTCATTTTGTCCCGAGAGCCCTGGTTCAGCCTCGATCATAAGATCCTTCTGCAATCCCCCGTCATTTCTTACTGAACTGGATCGTTTCATGACCCATGTACTTTTCGTTTGTATGGGCAACATTTGTCGCTCTCCCTCGGCGGAGTTCGTCTTCGCTAACATGGTCGCCGAAGCCGGTTTGGCCTCCGAATTTCACATCGAGTCAGCAGGAACCCACGCCTATCATTGTGGCGACGGCGCTGATCCTCGCTCAAGAAAAGTCGCCCTGCGGCGAGGTTATGATCTGAGTTCTCACAAAGCAAGAAAGGTCTGCGAAGGCGACTTCGAGCATTTTGATTACATACTGGCCATGGATCGTGCCAACCTCAAGATCTTGACTCATGAAGCCCCCGCAAAGCACGCCCACAAAGTTGCTCTGTTTTTGGATTTCGCACAACAACACGAAGCCCGGGAAGTACCCGACCCCTACTACGGCGAAGGCGATTCTGGCTTCGAGCTTGTGCTCGACCTCATCGAAGATGCATCAAGGGGCCTGTTAGAAAAGATTCGCTCATCATCATGAACACGTCAATCGAGACAAAAGTTGAACAGGCTCTAAACAAAAGACCAACTGTGATCTACGACCTCATGGGAGGATGCGTGGGTGATGTCAAGCGCCTCCGCTTCGCGGACGACTCAACTCTTGTCATCAAGTTGGATGAGGCCGGCACCGGCGGGCTCACAGTTGAAGGACGCATGCTCACCTATTTGTCGGAGCACAGCGAACTCCCTGTCCCCCAGGTTGTGGCAAACGATGACCATATGCTCATCATGACAGACTTGGGCGGCTCTAGCGGAGCTCGGGGCAAGGGCCAAGTCCAAGCAGCCCGCCAATTGGCGGCCCTTCACTCCATCAGAGGTGAGCACTACGGACTTGATTTCGACACCAGGATCGGTGGTTTGGTTCAAGAAAATACCTACTCCGACTCCTGGCCAGAGTTCTTTCGTGACCAAAGACTCTTGGCGATGGCATCTCAAGCGAAAGCCTGCGGCAACTTACCTACTTCCTTGCACCACAGGATTCGTGACTTCGCCGAAAACATAGAAGAGGAGCTCGTAGATCCCAATCCCCCCGGGCTCATTCATGGCGATGTTTGGGCCGGCAACATCTTGGCGAAGCCGAAACAGCTTTTGGGGTTCGTTGATCCCGCCATTTACTACGCTGACCCGGAAATCGAGTTGGCTTTCATCAATCTCTTCAGCACCTTCAGTGCCAAATTCTTCGATATCTACCGGGAAACCCATAACATTCACGACGACTTTCGTGAACGCAGACAGCATGTCTACAATCTCTACCCCCTCCTGGTCCATGTGACACTCTTTGGTGGCGGATATGTGGAACAACTCAGCAATCACTTGGGCCGCCTTGAGGACTGACGAAATTCATATTTCTCGGGCGACTTGGCGAATTTGCTCTTCAGTCAGACGATGGAGTTGGTGTAGCAATACGGCGTCGGGCTCGAGTTGAATAAACTCGCTAACCCGATGATCCAGGCGAATCAAAAACCGCTTCAGAAGATTGCGATAGCCTTGAGCGTGAGGTCCTCGTGGTTCGCCGGGGGTCAATGATCGCACTAACTCTGCCAATGCCAAATGAGGACTTTGGGCCTGCTTCAGAGCGTGTAGGGCTGCGGCTTCTTCCAGTTCAGCCATGATTCCCACAGAAGAGAATCCACCACGCAAGATCAAAAGAAGATTGGGCAAGACCTGCTGCCATAATGGCAAGTAGTTGAAACTATCAAAGAGGTGACCTTGCTCATGGACTCTCACCAAATCCAGCATAGGAAGCTCGCCGTGGAGATCAAAAGCCTTCTTGGTTAAGGCCGTGGCGGTTGAGCCAGGAAAGTCCAGGCTTTGTCTTTCTTCGAATCCTGTAGCAGAGAGTGGCTTGCTGTCTAGCAGGTTGTGATTCTGAACATCTGAATTATTCTCAACCCTCTCCAAGCGTCGGCTCCACGGCAAAAGAACATCTAAGTCAAGAAAATAGGTGCCAAAAAGAGCCCGACCAGCATTGTCGCCAAAGGTCTCATCCTGGGAGCGGACTGCAACCATGGCGCCAATCACTTCAACACAACCCTGCTCAACAGGCCAATCAAGAGGCTTCACTTGGGTCGGCCCGGAAACGGTGGTGAAGACAAGAGCTTGCGTGGCCGAACCATCCAAACGCCCGGCAAACATGATTTGGTTGAATCGGGCGAAGTAGCCGTTGATGGTTCCGGCACGGGCCTTGGATGCATCAAGAGCCGAGCCCACCAAGGGGAGGCCCAACGTCGGTTCTTCTTGGTCGCAAACGTAACCAGTTTCCTGCTCAATAACACCCCGGACATGGGCCAGAAACTGAGCTAAGGACTCCTCATGATCTTCGGATTCTTGCTCCTGGATCTCTTGCACCAAAACTTGAAGTCGAGCCAACACCCGTTGGTGCTAGTGGAGTCGAGAGGCAAATGGGCCTTCAAGATCAAAATGCTCCACTAAGTACTGGGCATAGTCCACAAGCCCAGCCCGGGCGAATCTTTCGGCCCAATGAAGGGCATCTCGAGGCTGAAATGAACCGGCTTTCTCCAAGTCAGATCCGAGTTTACCCAGAACTGGTTTGAGGTGATGGGAGTGGCTCCCATACAAGGAACGCCAATGTTGAAAGTAATCCTTTGGGTCGAATTCCCCATAGAGCAAGGTGCGCTGAGAGCCTTTCTTGCCATGGCGCAAAGTCATGATCGCCAGATCTCTCAGAGTATGAGAATGACGGGCATCAATAGCTTCTAGCTCCAACAAAAAAGCCCGATCATTCTCTGACAAGTTCTTTGCTTTTACGCTCTTCTTCCCCAAGTCTCGGGCCAGGAAACCCAAAGCTGTGTCTCTTTGGTTCTTAGCCAGGGCCAAGAGTAGCCCACGAGCTTCTTGGTTTTCTGGGCTAATTGCCAAGGCCCCTTCAAGGGCATCAAGCTCTTGAGCATATTTGCCTTCCATTTGAGATAACCTGGCCATGAGGATCCAGTTGACATGCAGGTGAGGGTAATCCTTCAGGAGAAGCGTCAGGACACCCCGGGCTTCCACAAATCGCGCCTGACTCATGAGGTGGCGGGTTAAAAGGTAGCGCGACCAGTTATGACCGGGTTGGGCTGCCAAGGCATAATTGATGTGCGAAAAAGACACATCGACTTCACCCTGCCCCGCTGCCACCCAAGCCAGGCCATAATGTCCCCAAGGATCCCCAGGGTCCAACGCCACAGCTCGATTAAATCCTCTTTTCTGGGCGTCGTACTTAAACAACAATCGCCCCAATAAATAGCGAGCCCCAGCAGAGTCCGGCAACTCTGTGCATAAAGCTCGGTAATCGCGAATCAGGTCAAAATTCTCAAATCGGGCGAGGCGGAGCTTCTGCATCTCCCGATGAGCTGCGACGTGAAGGGGGCGCTGGCGGATCAAGACTTGGAGTCTCTGCTCTGCTTCTTCAGAATCACCCCTTTGGAGAAGCCGGGTAATCTCTACAAAATCTGGATCGACTTCCTCTTTGGGACCATGCTCCAAATCATAGATAGAACAAGATGGCAAGAAGCTCCCAAGCACCAAGAGGACCCACAGCCCCAGGCCTCCGCGGGCTTGGCACTTCTTACGTTTCCCTGGAAGACTTAGAAGCATGATGTTCTTTCGATCAACGGTAAGTTCGAACCACAAGGGAACCGTCCCCTGTCCTCATCAACGGACTCATCATAGTCAGCAAGCAGTTTGCCGCCACCCCTGGGCAGAGTGCTGAAAATATTTCGAAATGCTAGTCCACCTTCTTGAGACTTAACGTCTTAGTGGGTGGTGGCACCGAGCTAAGCGCGACACCTAAACTGATTTATAGAATGTCGAAACCGGGCAAATCGAAATCGGGAGAGGATGTGTGTCCATGGTTCCTCGTCGGAACCTCGTCGTGCTTGGTCCGGTGCCACTTTGATAGTCATGAAATTGGAAGGAGACTAAGATTGGGGATCTGACAAGACTCGCCCGAAGAGGCGCAGGTCTCCGTCTGCCAGTTCAACATGAAGCCACTCAAGGTCAACCGTGTCAGCCATGAATTCAACTTGGCGACCGCGAATTGCTCCCAGAGCATCCACGTCACCCAAGACTTTAGGAGCCAAGTAAACTTGAACCAAATCCACGTAACCGCCTTGAAAAAATGATCCCAAGACCTGGGCGCCACCCTCAACCAAGATTCGACCAAATCCCCGTTCGTGAAGGTCCCGAAGAACAAACTTCAGGTCAACCCCGTCTTCGGTCACTGGGCAACAGACAACAACCACGCCAAAGGAACGAAACGATTTGATACGGCTTGGATCAACGTTGTCTCCGCAATAAATGATGGGTTGTCGCTCGATCTCAGTGAGGACTTTGGCATCCACGGGAGTTTGAAGTGACGTATCGAGAATGATGGGGGCAGGTGAATCTCCACTAACATGACGGACACCCAAATGGGGATCGTCTGCCAAGATCGTCCCTGAACCCACCAAAATTCCATCGCAGCGTGCCCGTTCTTCATGAACAAGGGCTCTTGCGGTCTTGCTGGTAATCCACTTGGAATCACCAGTCTTGGTAGCGATCTTGCCATCCAGAGTGGAAGCCCATTTGGCCATAATCACTGGGCGCTTGGCGCTCAGGCTGGCGACAAAAGGCGCGATCAACTCCTGGCACTCACTCTCAAGCAGTCCGCAAGTCACATCCAGCCCATTGGCTTTGAGGCTCAGAAGAGCTCGCCCCCCATGCTGAGGATTCGGATCAACGCAACCAATGAAGACACGGCGAATGCCCGCATCCACGACGAATTCAGAACAAGGTGGTGTGCGACCTTGGGTAGAACAGGGCTCCAAGGTGACGTAAAGATCTGCGCCCCGGGCATGGACCCCAGCAGCATGGATGGCATTGACTTCAGCATGAGGTCCGCCCAAAGCCTCATGATAGCCCTGCCCAACGATCTTGCCCTCCTTGACAACCACGGCCCCAACACAAGGATTAGGCTCAACGAACCCGGCCCCTCTTTTGGCCAAGTCAATAGCCTGGGACATGAAGCTTTCTTGGGGACATGGGGACATGATTAAATCAATTCGCCAAAGAGGGTGAGGGCGGTGACGTCAACGATCCGAACTTTGACAAACTCCCCAGTGAAGTCCCGGGCTGCACGAAATACCACAATCCAGTTTTGGGAAGTTCGACCAAACCATCGCGTTTCATCACGCTTGGAGATTCCTTCCACCAGGATCTCGTGCACTTCACCGATGCGTGCCAAATGGAGCTTTCGAGACATCCGCTCTTGCTCCGCAAGAAGGATCTGATTGCGTTCCTTCTTCTTCTCCACGGGTACATCATCTGGTTGACTGCGAGCGGCCCGGGTTCCGCTCCGAACGCTATATTTGAAAACGAAAGAAGTCTGGAACTCGACATCACGCAACAGTTGAACACTTTTGTCAAAGTCTTCGTCTGTTTCTCCGGGAGAGCCAACGATCCAGTCAGTTGCCATGGAGATATCAGGAACAACACGACGAATCATGTCGATCGTTCGACGATAACTTTCCACATCATGACCTCGATTCATGCGTTTTAAGATGGTGTCCGAACCCGTCTGCACCGGAAGATGAAGATAGCGCGAGTGAACCGGGTTGTCCCGAATCACACTCATGAGTTCTTCGTCAATGTGTGTCGGATGGGAAGTGATGAACTGAAGGCGTTTGAGGCCCTTGAGCTTGCCTAGCCTTTCCAAGAGCCTCGCAAGGTTCTCCCCCTGATTCAGATCTAAGCCATAAGTGTTGACCCTTTGCCCCAACAAAGTGATTTGTTGCACCCCATCGTCGATCAAGGCCCGCACTTCGTCTTCAATACTCTGAGGGCCCCGGCTGCGTTCTCGGCCTTGAGTAAAGGGAACAATGCAAAAGGTACAGAACTTGTCGCAACCACGCATGATGGTGACAAAAGCCTGATGCTTCACTGGTCTCTGAGTGATGTCCCGGTCGTAACTGACCTCGCCTCCGTCGATTGCAATAACTTTGTCTTTGTGCCCCAGTTCCTTGACGAAGTCAGCCACATCTTCAAACCGTTGGGTACCAACAACTAAGTCGACATGAGGGGCTCGTTCAAAGATCGCCTCTTTTTGGTTCTGGGCCATACACCCCATGACCCCAATGATGGTGCCTGGCTTTTCCTTCTTCAGACGCTTCAACCCACCCAAGCGACCGAAAATACGTTCCTCCGCGTGTTCCCGTACGCTACATGCGTAGTAGAGAATGACATCAGCATCCTCCAAGACCTCCGTGCGGGTAAAGCCGTCATCCCGGAGCCGCCCGACCACCAACTCGGCATCGTTCTTGTTCATTTGGCAGCCAAAGTCTTCCATGAAGACCCGACGAACTTTTTGCCCGGACTTAGAAGGACTGGAATCGATTGTGTGTTCCATGGGTGGACCCGTACAGCTTCTTTGGCGACAACTGAGTCAGGACCGAAAGGGCCTGTAGTCAGGAGCAGCTCTTGGTTGGGAAAATGCACATGAGGCGCTTTACCCGAAATGTTCAGGGCCACGATCTCATGAAAAAGTCAGGTTAAGGCTCGGTCAAGAATAGCTTCACATTCTCGACTGAACTTTAAGATTCTAACCAGAGCCTCATGGTCAACAAGAATGCCACCACAAAGACCGCACCGTCTTTCCAAAGGATGTCATACGTCTGGGAGCCACCGTAAGTATTGCTTTACAAGCAGACCTGGATCCTCCTCTTGGCCGACAGCCAACCTATGGGCCCAAGTCCTTTCTCAAAAGCATCTTAGAGAATTTTCACAATTTTCTTTCCAATGGCATAGCCCTTGCGAAAAGGGATGACGACGACGCTCGTAAGAGGGTCGTCCAAGGCTTTGTAAGCCGGAGCAAGTGTTGGGTGATATTTCCAGAGCCGGGGAACCTTTTGGTCCCTCGGCTCTATTT
>WFTN01000315.1 GCA_015485455.1 Planctomycetota bacterium
ATCTTCCACATCTATTGTTTGAGCTCTTGCATCAACTTGAGCACGGTCAATACCATGGCCGTGCCATGACTTTTGCCCACCCTTTCCTTAGCAGTGCCTTCTCGAGGAGCGATTCTTGTGGAATCTAGCGCAGAAAATACTCCGAGAGCATCTCCAGAAAAAACCTTGGTGCGCATGTCGTTGCAACATTGACGGCTAGTTGAATCGGGGCGAGTGGATTTGAACCACCGACCTCTACGTCGCGAACGTATCGCCCATGGGGCTGGGGTACGCCCCGCTTCTTGAGTATTGGCGGGGATTTGTGTTGGTCAAGACGGGATCTATTTCGCAGAATGGGTTGGTCGCATTCAAAGGATAAACCATGTCAAATCTCTATTGTGAAGTGCTTGGGATCGATGTCCCCAAGCTGGAAGACGTCATGGGCAAGAGCGGTGTTGGCTTCTACGCGCTCATGTTCGTGGTGCTCTTAGAACGGGGTGGGCCCGTCACTTTGCTCGAAGTAGCCCAGCGCTTTGAAGAAGCTGGGCGGTGCTCTGTTGAAAAGGCCCTGGCTAGCCTCAAACGCTGCCGACCAGGAACAGCTCCGATCTATCGCGATGGTGAAGAGTACTCTCTTGATCCTCATGATCGAGAGGCCGATTTCTTGTCTTTCCGGCTTGGGCTGAGTGGCCCGAAGGTTCAAAGGAAATCAGTTGAAAGCCAAGAATCTAAACCGCTGCCATCTGTAGAAGATCCTTTGACGATCGCCTATTTGGAAGAAGCTTGGCGGAATGGGATTCCCAACTCCACCTCGGCGCAGCGTCTTGCTCTTTGCATTTTGGATGCTCATGGAGAAGCGATGCCCGGCAGCGCCGTGGTTGCCTTTGCTGCAGCGCAGGGAGGATGGGGGCTTCTCTCCCTTGACTCAGCCAAGTACTGGAGGAAGGGTGCCGCTATTCGTGTGGCGGAGGATGGCTATTGGCACATCGTTGTTGGGCATGATGCCTTGCGCTCGGCTAGGCAAGCTGTGCGTAGTCAAGTTGAGAGTGCGCGAAAACGGCCAATGATGGATCCAGTCGAGCTGATAGAGTGGCGGTTAAGAGCCCAGGCTGAAGCCGATGCTGAAGCCAAGGCCTTGTCGTGCATGAGCCGTGTCATTGTTCATGGCTTTCCAACTGACAACCCGCAGGTGTTGACCCTTTTAGATGTTGGTGAACATGAGATCAAGACCTACACGAAAGACACCATCGCGGAAGGTGCGAAGCGGCTTGCAGACTACGACATCATTGCTGGCGTCGACGTTCGGAAGCTCATGCGGGTGCTCAAATTCGACGCGAGTGCAAAACGCCTGGGAGAACTTGGACCTCCACAGAAAACGATGTCTCTGAATCGCCAAGGGCGCACTCTCAAGATCACTTTGGACTTAATCGTCTCAGGTACCTGTGGCTTAAGCCGACCCTTTGGTGCGAAGAAGACAATGATGGGTTATTTGAAGGAGAATAAAGCGACCAAATTGCGCAGGCGGATGGAGTCAGATGTGAAAGCGCTCTATGCACTTTATCAATATGGCCGTTTGCATGGTTGCTCACGGCTAAGGTGGGGTTTCCTGGACGAACTCCTTAATGCGCCGTGGGCGGCCGTTCACGATGGACGACTCAACCGAATAGGCCAACAGGCTTTTCAGGTGAATGCGCCTCTTGAGGTTGTGGTGGGCAACGCTCCTGGGTGGGAAGATCCATGGGCACGGGGACAAATTGTGACGGTCGAGTTGGACGGGCACGGCTGGCCCTTTTTGCTGGACCACCGTGGCAATTTGATCGATAATCTTGACGTTCAGGCGGCGCGAATTCCACCTGGGTGTTAGAGGAACCTTGGGATTCGTCAATCGTCGTTGAGATCTCCACCTCGGATTTTTTCACGGCGTATCTTAGATCTTCCCCATCTATTGTTCGAGCTCTTGCATCAACTTGAGCACGGTCAATGCCATGGCCGTGCCATAACTCTTGCCCAACTCATGGGAGTCGATCCATCCACCGTCGGCTTCATGGGTGTCGTAGACGATCTTGCGCATGGCCTCTCGCCATTTTGCCGCCTTTTGGCCCTTTAATAGCCTGATGGCCTCGGCACGGCCGTGCATGTCATACCAGAAGAAAAAGCCGCCGATGCCATAGAGGGAGCGCATGTGGTCGTCATAGTTACGGGCGATCTCGAAATTGCCTTGTTGCTTGAATCCTTCGGCGATGGAGTCTTTTAGCTTTTTCTCTGACGATACTCCTCCCAAGTAAAGAGCAAGCTCGCATAAGGCCATACGCCCACCGGCTTGCTCAACGCCTCCTCGATTACGAAGTCCATAGCCGAAGGCTCCGGTCTTCTTCACGCGGGCTCCGGCGATGGCCTTGGTCGCGGCCTTGAGCCGTGGTTTTGAAACGCGGGCACCGGCGGCTTTGGCAACGAAGAGGGCATGAATCACGCTGGCGGATGTAAAGGCTGCGGCGTACTCATGGCGATAGGCTCCGGATTTTTCTAACTGGAAACTCTCAGTCGCGGTCACCAATTTCTGCAGAAACGTTGCGTGTTTCTCAGCGTTCTTTTTGTCTTCTTCCATCAAGCGGCTGAAGAAGTTGAGCCTATAGACATAGGCCCAAATGAGCTCGTCCTTGTCATAAGGGTTGAGATGGGAGTCATCTTTCAGATAAACGATTGCTCGGGCCAAAGCTCGGTCGATTTCGGCTTTGGGACCTTGCACACGCCATTCCAAAAGAGCTCTGGCCACGATCGCCGTGACCGCTACATGCACGTTTGGCATCGAATCTAAGCCGCCGAAATCGTAGCGGGAGTCATCCCAAGAGCCATCTTCACGTTGCATGTCCAAGATGCGGCGCAATCCTCGGACCACCATTTGGTCTTGATTTGCTTCGCTCCCTGAAGTGCGGCTGTGACGTAAGTCTTTATGATTCATGGCCCGCCTAGAAAAATCTCGGTAGCTTTCGAATCCGTGGAGGAATGGGCCGAAGCCGTCCAGCTCGACCTTCGCCTTGCTGGCCCAGATGCTCTTTTCATGAGCCTCTATGAGAGCCTTCCAAGATTCATTGCCTTGGGTGGTCTCATTTTTCATGTGATGGCAAACACCCCGGAGCCATTCTGCCTCTGGAGTTTCTTCACCCTGGATGGTGTCGAGGAACTTGAGAGCTTCATCTAATTTGCCTTGGCCGATCAAGTTTCGAGCGACAAGAGGCTTTGATTGCGCACCCTTTGAGGCCAAGGGTTTGTAGCCCAAAGAAGACTTGTTCTTCTTGGTTACAACATCAAGCCGATTCAAGAACCAATTGCGCTGAAACACCAAGAGGCGGTCAATGGTGTGGACAGCTTTTCCGGAGCGGTTCAACAAGATGAATCCAGGTTCGATGAATTTGCCTTGCACTAAGTCGTACTGGGCCGCAAGCTTTTTCGCGACTTTGCGTTCTGGTACAGATAGTTCCTTGCCCCGTCGAATCAAAGATCGAAATCCCATCTTGAGGGGAATGAATCGTTCTTTGATGTAGGTTACAATTTCCGGATCCGAAAATGGCCCGGCCATCATGTTCCAGTAGAGTTCTTGTTTGCGGTCCATGAAGGTGCGATAGGCTGTGGGCACAAACCAAAAGATCGGTTTCTTCTGTTTCTTCGAGGCCGCTTTGGCTGCCTCCAGGTCGGTAAACCAACCCATTTCGCTGCCGCAAGCCGAAGCATAAGCTGTCCGCCGGGGTGGTCCCTGTGCGTTAACCACTCCCAAAGGAAGGAGCAATAAGATCCCAATCCAAGCACTCTTCAAACCGAACATCGCAATTCTCCAGGTTCAATCGTCCTCACTATAGCCATTTCCTGGGTTCTCTGTGGGAGACCAAGAGGGTGGGCGGCACGCGGACTTATGCGCTTGGGTGTTGGAGTCGATTGCATCAGCGCTCGTAGTCTACTTTGCAAATCGTTAGGCAGCATGGGGAATTGCAAAGATAGGCCTTGCCCTTATTCTGTCACCTTGATTCTACAAGTTCTTGATGTAGCACTGTTTGTGGCCCCTTTTGGCCCTGGGGCGGCCCTTGCTGCCTAATGAGTCTGGGGTCAATCATGCCCCCATGTTTCGGTTTCTGCACCTAAGCTTTTCACCATGGCTTCGACCGTAGGCCAGATTGGTTTCTCCCTTCCCCTGTTTTCGCCCAGGCCCAGTCATCGCCATTCCTTTTTTTGCTCACCCTCCTATGAGTGATAGAAGAAACCCCCGGCGTATTCGTGCAAACAAACGCCCTCAACTTTGAAGTGAAGTCAGGTCCGTTCAGTCTAGCGATGCCACGAAATCTTGCCTGGCATCGATGATTTCTTGGGAATGACGAAACGCCGTCGAAATACATGGCTGTAGGGTGTTTGGCAGAAATCTCTGTTCTTGTTGGCAAGGTGGCGGCATAGAGCTGTGGAGTTACGTCACTCGACCAGGAGACAATCCCTTGATACCATCGGGGTGAAGCTCTAAGGAATCCTCGGGAAAGTCATGTGAACAAGAAAAACACGATCTCACAGCTCCAAGAATTGGCCAGTACATTCGGGAAGGAAGCAGCAGAAAAGAAGCTTAACCTTCTGCAAGCACTTTTGACTGAACCAACCCCGGGGGTTTCTGACCTTGAAACTTTGTGCGATGCGCTTTGTTTCATGGCGGCCTATCCAGATAGCAAAGCCCTGTTGAACGCCGTCCATAAGGCGAGGGATTGGGCCCGCCAGCTTCTTCATGCAGGGATAGTTGATCCTGAGGATCCAGCCCTCGAAAATGGTGGTTTTCCGGGGGCGATCAACCGAAATGAATACTCCTTGCCCTGGATCAGTAGACTTCTCAAGCGCATGCCCGATTGTTTCGAAATTGATTGGCAAGAATTCGAGTGGGAAGGACAAGAGCGTTTGCTCAACGCCTTGGGCCTCATCACAACGTCTGCGGAATGCCAAGGACTCGATGACATCAGCATAGATCTGCCGGACTGGTTTGCCCTTGGCCGCTCTCCCCAGGATAGAAGTGACCTGGAGTTTCTTTTGTCACTCTTGGAGAACAGTTCTTTACCACCTCAAGTGAAAGACTACATCTTCGAAAGTTGTAGAATCCCCATTCGTTACAGCCTCCTGGAGCCAGGAACTGGCCGATGTGAAGTGCATTGGAAACAAAAGCAGATTCACTTTCAAAGAAGAGTTCTCGACCGCAAAAGGCCTCAGTGTGAAAAGACGATCCGGACGAAGTTCGATAAAATTGTCAGGTTGAGCCAACGCAAAGGTATCGAGCTCATTCATCAAGCGACTCTAGCTTTGAGTGCTCGGAACTTAGAGATTCGCACGCTCACCTACGCCAATCCTAAGGACGTGAACTTGGTTGAGTGTGGTCGTGGGCTCACTGTCGCTTTGGTTGGCGTCATTCCCCTCTATCGTGATCCTCTCGAATGCCACTATTTTTGCTTTCTCATGAAGAATGGTGTCCCAATCGCTTATGGCCCGGGTTCTGTTAGTTTGGGTTGCTGCGAAATTGGCCTTAACTTGTTTCCTGAGTTTCGAGGGGCAGAAGTTCAGTTTCTCTATCCCCAACTCATGCGTGCTCTGCACCAAGTTATTGGTGCCAACTACTTCTTCCTCACCCCCTATGGTATGGGCGAGAACAACCCAGCTGCGATTAAGACCGGGGCTTTTTGGTTCTACCGAAAGCTTGGATTTAGGGCATCAAACCCAAAGGTCGAAGAGTTGGCACTGGCCGAGGAGGAGAAAATGAAGGAGACCAAGGACTATCGCTCAGACCGCAAGATGTTGCACCGTCTTTCTCGAACTTCAGCGTACTTCGATCTTTCAGGTGGCCGCAACTTCCCCTTGGACCTAGGTGCAATTGGACTCGCCATGAGCCGATATACCGCTGAGACTTTTGGAGGCAATCGTTCCATTGCTGTTCGAGATTCGATCAAGAAAGTTGCGAAGTCTCTGGGAGTAGGTTCCCTTAACTCTCTTTCCGTTGACGAGAAACAAGGCTGGGAAATCTTGGCGCCCATAGTGGTAGCCATCCCGGACTTGAAGGCATGGTCGGACACGAACAAGACGAAACTTCTTAGAATCCTCAGGGCCAAAGGTGGCCAATCGGAAACTCGCACCGATCGGTTGTTGCAGAATCACACGCCCTTGCTGGCCGCCCTACGCGTGTTGGCGAAGAGATGAATTCCATCACCGCCTTCGTTGAGGGCCTACAATGTGGGTATCCTTGACAGACTTCGGTGAGCCGTGTCGATCCGTCAGCATGTTGAATGCCTTTGCAACTGATGTGGTGGTCATTTTGGTTTCTGATCGCTGGCAGGTCGTAATCGTGACTGTCGCACCGTTACCATCATCAATGGCGTTTTTCGGGTATTGACTATCAACATTGCTCTGTGTCACCTCCCATGGTTGTCCGAAAAGAGATCCACCAACTGGACCTGAAGTTTAAGATCGCCAAGTCGTTGTCTCGAATCGGACTAAATCCAAGTCGATGAGTTCTTGAATTCTTGGCTTAAAAGCCTTGTCGAAACGAACCTCCCGTCCCGAGTCGTCGAGGAAGCCGAAGTGGCCTAAGATCTTGACAATCTCGGTACGATCCATAGGTTTTTCTGCGACTGCCAAGACTCGTAAGAAGTTCTTGTGGCGGTCCTTGAGTTTGTCGTACTTCTTGATCAGAGATGCTTGCTTCATGATAATCCTATTGTGCTAAAATTTGCTTTCGGATTGTCTCGGCTTCTCTGGGGACGAGATCAATGGCAAGAATCCCTGCAACGTTCACTTTACGTCTGTGGTCTTCCATAGACTCGCGCTTCCGATCTTGCCAGGAACCATGGGGGCTCTGATCTCAAGATGAGCCATAAGGAGATTACCGTCGTGTCTCGAAATCGAATTTATGAGAGTCAGTTGAGTCGCAACTTGCTCTCGGCTCTCGCGGAGATTGATCGTCCGGGGGAGTTCGCCACCTCTGGCGACTATCCGCTGACGATGCCCGGCCTGGATGTTAACTTTCTCGGCCAGATTCCGTTGCCACTCCCTCCGGTTCTAGCACGAAAACTCATCGAGGGGTGTGAGCAAGCACCCTATGGCAAGGGGACAGATACGCTCATCGATACGGATGTTCGTCATACATGGGAGTTGGACCCGAAGAAGTTTTACCTGAGAAACCCTGAGTGGGATGAGGTCGTTGAGACGATCGTGCAGCAAGTACAAAATGATCTCGGCTTGGGGCGTCGGAAGTTGGAGGCTCATCTCTATAAGTTGCTGGTTTATGAAGAGGGTAGTTTTTTTCTACCTCATCAAGACGGTGAGAAGATTGACGGCATGGTGGCGACGCTTTCCATCGTTTTGCCTGCAGAGCACGAAGGCGGCGAGTTAATCGTGCGGCATGATGGCTGGGAGCAGGAAATCACTTTCGATGAGGCAGCTTCCGGATACGGTCTCTGTTACGCCGCATTTTACGCCGATTGTGAACACGAAATCTTGCCAATACAAAGTGGTTATCGCCTTTGCTTGACCTACAACTTGGTGCTCGCCACGGGCGGCCGCAAGAAGAACTTGCTGGCACCTTGTCATTCCGGGGTTGCAGAAGCATTGGAGGAGGCCTTGGGTGCTTTTGAAACGTC
The DNA here is from genome assembly GCA_015485455.1 of Planctomycetota bacterium. GTDB lineage: Bacteria > Planctomycetota > DRQF01 > S139-23. Next base: position 7,626 of record WFTN01000315.1, read on the forward strand.
AGAAGATATGAGCAAGATGGTGGTGGTGCTTGAGCACCAGTACACACGACACGGGTTGACCCTGGATGCCCTCAAAGGGGTGGACCGAGCTCGCGCGGAAGCTCTGTTCTTGGCCGCCGAGCAAACCGGTTTCGCAGCGCACCTTGCCCTGTTAACTCGTTGGGAATTTGGCAGCGCAGACGGTGGGCCATCAGGACCAAATGGTGGGCACGAGATGTGCGAAGTCATAGACTATAGCCAAACGCTCGACTCTTGGTCTGACCGGGAAGGCAAGAGAGTTCAGCTGGGCAAGATTGATGCTCTCGATCGGGAGATAATTATCAAACAGACGTTTCGAGAATCCGAAGCCGATCAGGAGGATTTCGAAGGTTTTACCGGCAATGCAGGCATGACTCTAGGACGTTGGTATCATCGGGCCGCCATTGTTCTTTGGCCGTCTTCAAATCATCTTTCTATTCTCTGCGAAGCAGGGACAGAGTTTGCCATCAAGAGCCTCAAGAAGATGGTGGGGAAACTTAGAAGAACTGCAAAGTCAAGGCGCGAAGACGAACGCCGCCGGTGCTTGCTCTTGGCCGAGGAGATTGTCGAAACTTGGGGGCTCGTTCGTCGAGAGACGATCTCCCATGACGAAGGGGTCCGCGGGATCTTTATTCAACTTTTGTTTGAGTTGGATGACCCCAACTTGGTTTGCGAATTCCTTTCGGAAGTGCTCAATGAAGATGCTTCTTTGAAGTTGGGCAAAGACTTCCTGCTTTTCTGTCGGCGTCATGGATGGAGTCGGTTTGCCTCGTCCTTGAAGACCCTGTTCGAGACCAAGAAGCCTGAACAAATGACAAGGAATGCTGCTGTCTTGAGGTTGATCTGCCGCGCCAAGGACAAGGATGAAGAGCGCAAGAAGCTTGCTCGCCAGTTGGCCAACCAGGCGATCGAATCGTTGAAGAAATTTGACAATGAAAAGAATCGCAACAATTGGGTGATTGGTGGCCATCTTGATCGGGGAAAGATCTTGGCTTCTTTGGTTGCTGCGACCCTTGCCCTTGAGGCTGCGGCTCCTTTGACTAATTTGGTGAAACACGCGATTTCAAAACCAAAGAAATACGACTTGATCGAGGTCCACCTTGCCGCAATTTTTTCCATTAAATCGTGCTTTAAGAATGTCGGTGCCAATAGGAAGGGACTTTCGCTTTGGCTCAATCATGCGCGAGATGAGCTGAGGGTCAGAACCAGGACAGCTCCCCAGGAGCCACAAGACTATCGACGTTCAAGGAAATTCGATTGCTCCTGCGCTGATTGCCGTTCCTTGAAGGAATTTCTCGCCGATCCCAGGGCAGCCGAGTTTGTCTTCAAAGCCGGAGCGAATCGGCGCGCGCATTTGGAAGACAAGATTCAAGTCAACAAACTAGATTGTCGGTGTAAGACTCGGATTCGAAGTAGGCCCTATTCTCTGGTCTGCACGAAGACTACTGCTTCTTTTGCGCGGCGCTCTAATGTCTATGTTTGCGATCTTGAAAGATTGTCGAAATTAGAGCCCTTGCTGGAAGACGTGTAGACGTCATTCTCGAGTCTATGGTCAAGATTGCGTCGCCTTTTGGCATTCAAGTCAACGTTGAGAACAGTTCTTGGAGCTTGAACCAAGGGAGGACTTGAGTCTCTCGGTGTTGAATTTCTTTGTCACCTCCATAGACGAGCACTTTGGTTGAGCTGCTGATCAAGTCGTCCTTTGTGTCCACGAGATGGGCGAAATGGTCCAAGGGTTTGAGGAAGTCTGTTGCCATGGTCTTGCCAGACTTGACCTCGATCATAGTGGCATGATTGCCACTGAGAACCACGAGGTCGACTTCATTTCCTTTGGCGTCCCGCCAATGAAAGAGGTCAGGATTGAGGCCGCGATTGACTTGAGCTTTGTAGCACTCAGAGATGACCCAGGTTTCGAAGATAGCTCCCCGCAAGGGGTGGATAGCCAATTGTTGTGGATTGCGAATCCCCAGCAAGAAACATACAAGGCCAGAGTCAAAGAAGTGCAACTTCGGCGACTTGATCCAGCGCTTGCCGAGGTTGTGGAAGAATGGTCGCAGACGAAAGGCAAGGAAGCTGGTCTCGAGTACAGAAAGCCAAGCCTTTGCCGTTTTTTGGTTTATGCCGCAGTCGTTGCTAAGACTTGTGAGGTTGAGAACCTGGCCTGTCCGTCCGGCACAGAGAGCCATAAAAGTTTGGAACGAAGCCAGGTCTCCTACGTTGAGAACCTCGCGCACATCGCGCTCGATGTACGTTTGAACGTAGGATGAAACCCATTCTTGGGGTTCAATGTTGGAGCTATGAATCCTCGGGTAACCACCTCGAAAAACCGTTTGCCAAAGATCATCAAGCTCAGTTATTTCTTCAACTGAAAGTGGCAATAAGTGACAGATAGCGGTTCGGCCCGCAAGGGACTGAGAGATTGAATCGAGAAGGTTGAAATTCTGTGACCCTGTCAGGATGAATCGACCTGGGCTCGGGTCTTCATCAACCATGCTTTGCAGGTAGGATAGAAGGTCAGGCGCTCTTTGCACTTCGTCAAGGATACAGCCCTGAGACAAGGACCCCAAGAATCCGCGGGGATCATCCATGGCCCGAGCGCGTACATCTGGCTCTTCAAGGGAAACGTAGGACTTTTCTGGGAACAACTTCTTGCACAAAGTTGTCTTCCCGGACTGACGAGGCCCAGTCACAGTCACCACAGGAAAATTCTCTGCGAGGCTTAGGACGTGAGATTCGATGGTGCGGGAGATCATGCCAATAAGGTAGCAGGTGCAAATCCGGAATTCAATTCCGGATTTGCACCTGTTGTCTTGGGGTCCTATTCTGTCCAAGCTTATGGTTGATCAATTCCCCGGCAATGCCTTGCGTTACTGCGGAAGAGCCGAGATCGCTATGGCGATCGACCGATGCTTCTCACTTGTTGCTCACGGGTCTCCTTGATTCTTGTCACCTTTTAGACCCCATCCATAGCGGTCTGTATCTCCGCTTCAGAGAGGGTGCGTTGGCGTCGGGAAAGTTCAACGTCAGCTTCAGTTTCCACAACGGTCACAGTTCGATTGATCAAATCAACGCCCCACATACGGATGATCTCACGTTGGCGACCCGCATCTTCAAACTTGGCAACAATGCGCAACCAATAGCATCCTATGACCCCGTCGACATTGCCCGATGCTTGACGAATAGCCTGGGCAATGATCGGTGTCTCGTCGTCGATTTTGGTCTTGAATTCGCCATGATCTGGCCGCGGCTCATTGGGATTTGTCATGGCCGGAATCTTAGCACTTCCTGCCAAAAAAAGTGCCGCCGTGATGTTTTTTTGACTTGAAGGGTGGACCGCCAGGCCTATCTGCGCCGAGCCTCAACTTGCGATGGGTGGCCCAGATTTGGCGTTCAGGGGCGGAATGGCCCCAAACAAAGCTTGACACAGGAAATGGAGCTTCTTCTGCTTTGGAAAAATTATCAGGGCCAAAGGTGGCCAATTGGAAATTCGTACGAGAAGCTTGGTCGCAATGAAGGTGTAGTCATCTGCATCGAGATCGACAACGGGCGACTGCACATACCAGTCTGATTGTGCTGGGTCTGCTTCGAGTATGTTCGTGCCAGCCACGGGGTTGAAGTTGTGAATCGTCCATCCAGGAAAAACGTTGGCTCCCTCAACGGTCTTCCAAGACATGGTAGTTGAATCAATGATCCTGTTAGTCTCAGAGCCCCAGGAATGAGGCCAGAGAACTTGAGCCCGGCTATCGATTGCTGCTTGGGCGATGATGTTCATCTGTGCCTGAGTGGCGAACGCTCCACCACCGATCTTGTAGGGATTGAATTCGGGTGAACCCCAACCTTCGTCGCGTCGCAGGAGATTTTGGTAGAGGTGGGAGCCTCCATTACGGATTCCTAGCACCCCAACGGGCCGATACTGGCTGATGCCAGCGTGTCCGTAGGAAGTTTCGATGTGCATCCAATCGTCGGCCCAATTCTGATTGTTGTAGCGTGCGCGCGAGGCAGCGTAGGATGAGTGGGCTTTGGTCTGATGGGTGAACATCCGGTTCGCTGGAACTCCGGCTTCATGGGCCCAGAGCGTGAGATTTTCCAGGTAAGCCTCAATCACCAAGACGTTGTAGTTAATCCACTCGTGCCAGTAATCGGTTCGCGTTTCACTTTCCCTCTCTGGATAGTACCTGGGCGGATCAACGCGCGCCCAAGTCGCGGGCATAGTCTGGTGGTTGTGACCGAAACCGCCAGACGCTTGATAGTCGGCCTGGAAGTCGCCCCAGAAAGTGCGCCCATCTCCGTTGCTGTCGACTCCTGGGTGAGTGTCGCCGTAGCGAGATTCCAAATGCTTGGTAAAACCAAGGATGTTGGCGGGGTGGTAGTCTTCCATAAACGGACGGATGACTTGCGAACCATCGTTTGCGGTCAGGCGGTAGTTGGGACTTTCATGTGAGGGCAAATGAATTTCAGGGTCGAGCGCAATGCCAGCGAGGCGGCCTCTGTAGCGTGGCAGACTTGCTATCTGCATGAGTTCTGTAAGGGCAGTCTTGAGATTTCGTTCTGCAATCGACTGGTACTCTAGAGTGATACCGAGGGTCGCCGCGAGTGCCGGATCTGCGAGAGTAGGTGTCGCAAAAGAGAACCAGCCCCAGCCAGACCCAGCGTCTTCGAATGTCGCCGGATTGTCATCGTCGGGATCTGAGACATCACTGATATCCCACATACACTGGTCTTTACCCAATGACTCGATGTAGCCATCTAACTCAGTCGAATCGAGGCCTGTTCCGAGGGGATACCCACCATGAGTAATGCCCCCATGGAGCTGAAAGGAAAGGGGTAGATTCTTATACCTGGCCCATTCCAGGAAGGCGATGGTCCTTGGGAATCTTGCCAAAGTTGCGTTTGGATCAAGGTCGTCGCCTCCGCCAGGAACCAGGTCAGGCCCGAAACGGACGAGGGCCGGAAGTTGATTGAGATCGGTGACATCGGGTGGCAGGAAAGTCACTGCGTTCATGTCCTGGTTCATCCGATAGACCATGTGCTTCGATGGATCAATAAAATTTGGCCCAGACGTGGATCGAGTGTAGTAGAGCTCGGCTGTGATCCCTACTTTGACGAATTCGCCTCCACCCATGAGGTCCGGCGACGTTGGGTGCTCGAAGTTGGGGTTTCCGGCTCCGAGGAAGTCCAAGACCATCGGCGGACAGAAGCCCGGTGCACCGTTCGGCGTCATGAACAACGTCTTTTTGTAGATACTGTCTGGAATCCAAGCCAATGGATAAGGAGTGTTCTGCACACCTTGGGGCTGTGCGTGGGCGAGTGAACAAAGAACGAAGAATAGCGCCAACGATGACGCCAATACATTTGAATGCCGCATGTTTTATTCCTTTCGATTTGAGTTTGAGCAGGAGCGAACGGGGGCGTGCTTGAATGCCGATTAATTTCCCTCACTGTTCAAGGCGTAGAATCGAAGCTCCCGTTACGCGTTTATTGGGTAATTCTTTGCCGATGAGGACCAATCTTCCGGGAACTCTGCAAAGCTTGGGTCACCCGGGCCCAAGCATAGGTGCCATGAAAAAGACGATTGAGAAGACGTTTTCAGGTTTTGGTATATCGGCGAACCACGATGGTTGGGGAAGGTCTCTAACGGGACGGCCTCGGAGTTGCTGGTCGCAGCCATCCGTCTGGCGCTTGATGCAGACAGCGCTGAAGCCCCGGTCCAATTGGAGTTCCTCACGGCCATTCTTGAAAGAGTCTCTCGGAGACTGCCCCTCAATTTCTGCGGATATTGTGTCCTACTTTCTTGGTCCACGAGTGAAAAGGTTGACATCATCGTCTCTTGCGTTGCGCCCATGAAAGAGGTTTGAAATAGCTCCGCCCTCGTTCGTCAGGCCCTTCTGGGGAAACCTCGGAATGGTCTTCTTGAATGTCTTTACCAGGCTGTCTCACTTTGGGATGATCGTCAGTGGACACGCCTTCAGAGGTGGTCGATGATTGAAGTCCTCAAGAAAGGCTTGACAGGGGCCATGGAGGCTTTAGACTCGAAGGCGTTCATTGATGAGTTTTTTCAGACCGATGACGATCCCCTGTTACCATTGCTGATGAGATGATGAAATGAAAACGGACGCCCCTGGACCTTTTAGCTGTGAAATTTACCTCAAGTCGTGGCAGCTGGGCTATCGGTCTGGGGATACGAAATTGCACATTGACAACTGCTTTTTCTGTCAGCCCATCGTTCATGGTGGCACAGAAGAGTTTTCTCTTTCTGCTGCTGATCAAGCCAAGAAGAATATCGCCGATCGCAAGCGGCTTGGTCGCCGTCGCTTCTTTGCGCGGAGTGCAGTGGCGGCCACTGTACTTGGTATTGCAATTTTTGGGGCTGGTCGATTCTTAGACAAAAGCACCGAATCGGCGGCGCCGGGAGGAATTGTCGCCGAGATTGCAGTGGATTTCGGCACCCTCGATGGCCTCTATGCCAGCTACGGGCGGCCACGCATTGAGTCAATCATTTCGAATGGTAAAACGACCCAAGTTACCCGAACACTCCGGTGGATCCATGCCCGAAAACACACGAGCATGTATGATCTTATCTGTGGTGCCGCAGGCAGCAGCGATATAGAAATTCAAGTGTTTACCTATTCTGTTTTGCACATGATGGACCGCCAGGCTTTGAAGTCCCATCTTGGTCTCCTGCAATCGTCAGTCCGGCAAATCAGGAACCAAGAGATTCGCCATGAATTCGACGCACTCTTGGCTGAGATTGAATCCTTATGATTAAGTTGAATGGACCGAGGCTCGTTGAAGCCGGTTCAGCTGTTTGCATCACCGCCACGAATGTCGGCGCTGGTTTCAGTGCCATAGCAGATCCGGCCAGTGCTGGCGTGCATCTGAAGGTCACGATTGATCTGAAGAAGCACACGGCAACGATCTGCTTCGTTGCCCCTGCAGCCGGCACAGGCGTTATTATTCACGTCACCGACTCGGTCGTAGCCAAAGGCTCTAGCCACTCCCTCATTGTTCGCCGATGATCCGCGACTGACAAAGTAGACTCGGTCTTGGGTGAATCAATCAGATAGTTCACGTCATTCCGGTAAGCTCTCTTGCTTCATCGAGATAGTCGTTGTCACAGTGCGGGAGGCTTGATTCCTTTTGCGCTTTTCTCTCTTTCCGGCATTTGCACCACAGCGATAGGAACTCGTCGTATTGGCACAGTGGCTACCTTCCCTCTTCTAGTCCGTTGAACTACTTGGGCGCGGAACCTTCCAACTCGTTGCTGTTGTTTCGGATTCCCACCCAGTAGCCTCGTTTGCTGGAGGCTGCCGCTGGAGAAAGGAGCTCTAAGGGCTGTCTTAGAGCGAGCATCTCTTTGTGGAATTCCGGGGAGAAGGTTCCTTGCTCGACGAAGAAAGAGTATTGCCCAAGGGCTGTTGGTTTGTCGTTAATTCCCCAGAATTTCGACTGGCGATCAGCGTGGTGGGGGTTTGACCCACCGGTGAGTATTGAAGGATGTTCTGAAGCATGACTTCGTGCAACCCGGCGCCAATTGCTCCGGCGGCAAGGTAGGGCTCGTCGCCGCGAAACACGATGACGGGATTGGTCAAATTGCTGAGGCGACCCCCCCGGCTCAGCGTGTTGGGCACGCGATTGTTGAAAGCAGCCAGAGTCCGGGATCGAGATGCCGCCGACAATTCCCCTAAGAATCCCCGTGGATCATTGATTGCCCTGGCTCTTCCAAGGGGACATAAGGCCGCCGAGGAAACAGTTTCTTGCACAGAGTGGTCTTTCCAGACTGACGAGGCCCGGCAATGGTCACCACAGGAAACCTCTTCGCGATGTCCAGGACGTGAGATTCCATCGTGCGAGGTATCATGTCATGGGCATAGCCGGTGCAAGTTCGGAATTCAATTCCGGATTTGCACCAATCACCCTATGCGACTATTTATCACATACTTATGGCATGGTATGATGCTCGAATGCCCAGGGGATTCCGATGTCGTGGTCGAATCGAATGTCCAATCTCAAATGAAAGCTACGAGGAAGTGGGCTCTGAGGATTCAAGAACGAGCAAGCCCAACTCAGGACTTGATGACCGTTTGTGCATGATGCCACTTTGGTTGGCATGAAGAGTGGCGGGGTGGAAACCTTTATCGCAATCTGGAAGGGAGAATCGAGCGTGGCAAGAATTCTATTGATCTTGTTCTTGGTGGTGGTTGCAGGGGCGCTCGGGTGGTCGTTCCTCGGTGACACGGGTTCTGACCTGATGGACGACATCCATGTCGAAAATGAAGAGAACCATGTTCAGAATCAAGCGCGTCGAAAGGCCGTTGTGCCTCGGGGGAATTTTGATCAAGAAGGCAGACGAAGCGAGGCGCAAGCAAGGCCGAACAATATCACCTTTGAGTCGACGGAGACCTTGACTGAAAGCA
>WFTN01000316.1 GCA_015485455.1 Planctomycetota bacterium
ATGCCACACCAATAAGCCCAGAGATCCTGGTGTAGTTGTCCAGCTGGCTTTCTTCGAGTTTTTCAACCAAGGAACGAAGTTGCTCATCGCTCAAAGAGTGAAGGTTCAAAATGTCTTGGCGAAATCCAAGGGCTCTATTGGTGTTATCCCAGATTAGATCTTCGGGAGAATAAATCTCCGAATATCCCGGAACAAGAATGCGACATGCATGTCCGCCGAAGTCCTCATAGACAGCGACGTAGACTTCTTTGCCCATGGCTTTGAGAATGTCCATGAGATAGGCAGTCTCCTCTTCAGTACTACCTGAGAAGTCCCACTCGCAAAAATCAAAGTCACTCTGGTCGCTGAAGAACTTCCAAGACACCACGCCAGTTGAATCAATGAAGTGTTCAACGAAGTTGTTTGGCTCGGTGACCGCCAAGCTATTGAAAGTTGGTTGAGGAACATCATTGAGGCCCTCGAAACTCCTGCCCTGCAATAACTCCGTCAAACTGCGTTCAAGAGCCACTTCAAATTTCGGATGGGCTCCGAAAGAAGCAAATACACCACCCGTCCTCGGGTTCATCAGAGTGACGCACATCACAGGAAACTTGCCACCCATCGAGGCATCCTTGACCAAAATAGGAAAACCCTTGGCCTCTAGTTCTTCAATACCTGCAAGGATGCTTGGAAACTTTTCTAAGACGGACTTCGGCACATCGGGCAAGGCCAATTCTTCCTCAAGAATCTGTTTCTTGACACCCCGTTCGAATATTTCTGACAGGCATTGCACTTGCGCTTCGTGAACGGTGTTACCCGCACTCATGCCGTTGCTCACAAAGAGGTTTCCGATCAAGTTCGCAGGAAAGTAAACGGTCTGTTTGTCTGATTGACGCTCGAAAGGAAGACCGCAGATGCCCCTATCACTTCGCCCGGAGTTGGTGTCAACCAGATGAGATCCTCGCAATTCCTGATTTGGGTTGTAGACACCGAGACAAGTTTCGTCCAAGAGGCCATCAGGCAACCGATCGTCTTCGCCAATTGGAAACCACTTCTCATCGGGGTAGTGAACAAACTCGCTGTTTGCTATTTCCTCCCCTAAGAAGTGGTCATTGTAGAAATAGTTACAAGCGCTGCGTTCGATGTATTCACCAAGGGCAGAGCAAAGCGCGCTATCTTTGCACGCCCCTTTGCCATTCGTGAAGCACATAGGAGAAGAGGCATCACGGATATGCACAGACCAAACGTTGGGCACAATATTTCGCCAGGAAGCGACTTCGATGGTGATTCCAAGATCTGCCAAGATCGCAGTCATGTTCTTAATGGTTTCTTCCAACGGCAAATCCTTGCCCAAGATCAGAGTCTCTGTGTCAGGGGCAGTATGGCTGGCGTACATGAGACTCGAATCTTGACCCAATGACTCAACGGCCTCGATCTCGAAACTCGGGCCGGTCTGAATCACCTTCTTGACGGTGCAGCGGTCAATAGACTTGATGATCCCTTCGCGGTCTCGCTGGGAAATGCTCTCAGGCAGCTCGGCATGAATCTTGAATATCTGATTGTACCTATTCTCAGGATCGATGATGTTGTGCTGCGAGATGCGAATATCTTCGGTGGGGATATCTCGAGCGATGCAATAAATCCGAACGAAATAGGCCGCACAAAGTGCCGAGGAGGCTAAGAAATAGTCAAAAGGGTTGGGGGCTGAGCCATCGCCTTTGTAGCGGATCGGTTGATCGGTGACGACGGTGAAGTCATCAAACGTCGCTTCTTGTCTGAGATTATCCAAGAAACGTACTTTGATTTCCATAATGAGCTCTTTTCTAAGGCATGGTTAAGCGAATCGACTTCCTTCTAACAAAAGAGATTATGGAAGAGGATGAGATTGACGAGAAACAGCCCTCCGACGGTATCGAGACTCCCGCAAGAGGAACACGCCTGATATTTTGCCGATTGCACGCCGATCAACGACGAGTCGAAAGCACCACTCCCAACCACTCACGTCTCGCTGATTGAAGCCCTCGCCTCCGAGCCATAGCGAATTGGTAACGATTTCTGCCTACAAGCCTTTCAATTCCCACACCCGGGGGCCTTCGATCTTCGTCAAATTCCGGTCCGAGGACCCGTTTTAGAGTCATCAAAGAAGTTTCTTGGCGCCTGGCACGATTGTTGCTCTTTCGATTTCCATTCGAAGCAGCGCAGACCGAAGTAAATAAGACTATTGGGGTAAATGATGATTGCGTCCTATTGGCAAAGAATCGCATTGATTGCATTTTTCTACTCGTTGGTTTCGACAGTTGGTTTTGCTCAACTCATCCCGACCTATGGTTACTTTGGAATCGGTGTAGGAGCCCGGCTTGGACAGTCCGTAAGCGGCGCAGGCGATGTCAACAATGACGGCTATGACGACGTCATCGTGGGCTCCCCCGGCGACAACACGGCTTTTCTGCGAGCTGGAAAAGCCACTGTCTACTCGGGTTTCGATGGAACCGTGATCCATTCGTTCTTCGGTAGCTTTTACCTCAACCAATTTGGACATCAGGTCAGTGGCCTGGGTGATTTGGACGGCGATGGGTTCGACGATGTCGTCGTCACCGACTTTCCCCTCATGAGCGGCAGCCCTCCCGGGTCGGCGAGAGTCTATTCGGGCCAAACAGGTGCCATGATTGCAATCTACCTGGGGGACGCCGTGACCGACGAGTTCGGTGGTAGCGTCAGTGGAGCAGGCGATGTCGACGGCGACGGTATACCAGACATCGTTGTTGGAGCAAAATCCGATAGCAACAACGGGACGTATTCTGGCAATGCCCGAGTTATCTCTGGAGCCAACGGCTTAACACTCTATTCATTCGACGGTAACTTCGGATTCGTAAGTTTCGGTCATTCGGTCAGCGGTGCTGGTGACGTCAACGGTGATGGTTTCGATGACATAATCGTAGGAGCTCCAAACGAGACGCCTTTTGCCTCGGCCTCCAATTCTGGCGCCGCTCATGTTTTCTCCGGAGCGAACGGGAGCATCCTCCATACCTTCTATGG
>WFTN01000317.1 GCA_015485455.1 Planctomycetota bacterium
CCCCAGAAAAAACTTGGGCATTCCTTCAAAAAAAAAATACAGGAAACGCCCAAAATCAGCGATTCCTCTTTCTACCCTCGTCATCTTGCCCTGACATAAACTGCCGCGACTTAACAACTTAAGCATCCGAAGCCAGCCACCGCATGGCTGGAGGTCGGGAATTCTAAGAATCCCCCAATTGGGCGGCAAGTCTTGCCCCCACTTCTTCCACAGAACCTTCAGCTTCTACCCGGAGCAAACGCCCACCATCTTGATAGAAACCGATCAATTCCGCAGTTGACTCTTCATAAACCTTCAGGCGATTGCGAACTGTCGCCTCTTCATCGTCCACCCGGGTGTAGAGCTCACCACCACAGTGATCGCAGACCCCCCCCTCTTTCGGGGGCAGTGCTGCGACGTGAAAGTTCGCTCCACATCCTTTACAGGTCAAACGCCCGGTGAGGCGCGCAACCAAAATCTCCTGGTCAATATGAAAATAAACACAATGGTCCATCTTCAAAGACGCAGAAGCCAGAGTCTCGTCCAAGCGGTCTGCCTGAACCCGGGTCCGAGGAAAACCATCCAAGATCCATCCTTGTTGGCAATCCGTTTCCTTCAACCGATCGGCAACAACCGCACACATCAGGGAATCAGGGATCAACTCTCCCTTTTCCATGAAGCCCTGAGCCTGCGCTCCCAGCTCTGAGCCCGCTTTGACAGCAGCCCGCAGCATGTCTCCGGTTGAGATGTGAGCCCAACCATTCTTTTCAGCTATAACTTTGGCCTGGGTGCCTTTCCCAGCACCGGGAGGCCCAAGAAAAACCAAATTCATCTACTGGCCTCCACGTGACCCGCGCTTCGATGACGAAGAGCTCATGAATCCTTCGTAATTCCTGCTCATCAATTGGGCGTTGAGCTTGTCGACAATGTCCAAGGCCACACCCACAATAATCAGAATACCTGTACCACCAAGAAAACTCGCTGTCATAAAGTCGACTTGGAGCGTGGAAGCTACAATCGTTGGCAAGATGGCGATCACCGCAAGGAAGGCCGAGCCCACCAAAGTGATGCGAACCATAATCCTCTCGAGGAACTCAGCCGTCTTTCTTCCTGGTCGAATCCCAGGAACAAACGAACCATGTTCCTTAAGATTATTCGCCATCTCAGCAGGCTGGAACATCATGGAAGTCCAGAAAAAGCTGAAGAAGAAAATCAGAATGATGAACAAGGTTACCCAAACGAAGCCCCCTGGAGGTAACAAGGTGTCACCATCCGTGAAGACACCCCCGATCAAATTCGGAAGCATCAGCAGAGACGAGGCAAAGATCACAGGCATAACATTCGCCATGTTCACTTTGATTGGCAGATAATGACGAGTTCCCCCGTACATCTTGCGCCCCTTCATCAACTTAGCCTGTTGAATAGGGATTCGTCTTTGCCCCTTGGTGATCATGACGACCGTCAGGACGACAATGATGTAGGTGATGATCAGCACGGCAATAATCAAAATCCGGCTGCGATCTTCGATGGCGTCCCCGACAATCCGAGTGACCACTGCGGGCAAACCTGCAATGATTCCAGCCATAATGATTAAGGATGCACCGTTACCGATACCATGTTCGGTAATCTGCTCACCCAACCACATAATGAAGAGGGTTCCAGCAGTCATTCCCACCACTAACATCAACATGGTTCCGGACGTGGTCCAGAAATCACTTTGAAGCAATGGCAGCAAGAAAGCATTGGTGTTTGTTTGACCTTCGACAGGACCGGACATGGGCTTGAACACGGTGAAACACAGAATGGCACCCTGAATCAAACACAAAGGTACGGTCGCCAAACGAGTCAGTTGATTGATCTTTCGTTGACCAGCTGGCCCCTCTTTCGAGAGAGCTTCCAACTGAGGAATCACCTTGGTCAACAAGCTGAAGATAATCGAAGCTGAAATATACGGCAAAATGCCCAGGGTGAATACCACTGGCATATTCAACCGGCCACCAGAGAGAACAGTCAAGAGACCAAGGACCGATCCGCCCTGCTGCTGATCCCGCAAACCGTTCCAAACGGAAACATCGACGCCTGGCAACGGAATATGAACTGTCTCTTATACACATC
>WFTN01000318.1 GCA_015485455.1 Planctomycetota bacterium
CTTCGGGTGGGCTCGGAGGACATGAGTCAGCGACTGATCTTGGTTAGTTGCAGACACGCCGCCGGTCATTTATGTTTTTTCTTCGTCGGCCTCGCTTGAGACAGACGCTGAACTCCAGAACCGGTTGTCTTCCCTGTCTACGGGAACTCGAAGTGGCTGATAGAAGATTTAGCCAAAGCGACGGCATTCATGAGAATGGGCTCGACTACCCTTGGGGAGTCGAGCCCGTTCGCTTTGCTGCTCGTCACTTGAGACCTCTCAAAGGCGAGATCGTGAACTGTTCGGCTAGGGCTGTATGATGAAGGGGAATGCTTCCGACGTCACACCGATGGTGCCATTGATGTCCCAGCTCACCCAGGCCATATAGGTCTTAAGACCAGCCAATGGGGGGTAGGCTGGGAAGTTCACCAATCCAAAAGCAGAGCCGTTTGCATCAAGCTGTCCCGGGAAGGGGAAGTAGTTGATGACGTTACCCGGCAAGGAGGTGTAATTGAACAAAGGCGTGTTCACATTCAAGTTCAGATTTCTGCCGTTACCCAAGGGATAAACCGGCGCCGCAGAGGTCGACAGGAAATAGCCAAAGAACTCATTGGGATGACTTGGAGCAGACAGTTCCACAACCATGGCTTGGCCCAATCGTGGCGTACCGGTGATCTTGACCCGAGCTTCGCTGTCAGCAGCAACTCGATAAATCGCCAAACCTGTGTGGTCGGCGACGATGAGATCGCCAACGGGAGAGAATTTGACGTCGATGGGGGCACCAAAACCGTAGGCGATGATGTCCTGGTATCCTTCATATTGCCCGGTGTTCGGATTCTTGTGAAGTGTGCATCGAACGATTGTTCTTTGGGGTGCCACCAAAAGGGGCACATAGACATCCGTGTCCCAACCGCTAAAGCCTCCGTTGAAGTCAATAGCGCAGGGGGCAGAGTGGGGGGCAAACAAAATGGCGGGTTTTTCCGTACCGCTATTTGCTGGCGGGTTACCGTAGAACGAGGGGTAGCCGTAATCTTTGCCGAATTCTACAACGTTGAGCTCGTCTGCGGGGTGCAAGTTACTCAACAAGAAATTAGGCCCGTTATCTACGGAAGCGAAACCGAATCCTTGTTTGTAGGCGAAGCCGTATACGTTGCGCAGTCCCGTAGCATAGGTGGTCAGGTTGTTGCCAGTGATGTCACAACTGCGGATCGTTGCGGACTCGGGTGTTGGTTCTGGACCATGGTCCGTGAGGGACCCATAGGAAAAATAGAGCTGATTGTTTTCATCGAAAACAATGGCGTTGTTTTGGTGGTTGGTTGTAGCAAAGCCTTGGATCAAATGGGTGTAGCTTTCAAAGAAGCCGTCCCCGTCCATGTCCCGTAGCTCTGAAATCTTGCCACGGCTGGAGAGGTAGAGGTTGCCTTGGTGCCAAGTGAGGCCGGTAAACGGGAAGACGAAGTCTGCTAACTGATCACCGCTGAAGACCGGAACGGAAACGTCGCAAGTGCCGTCGTTGTCCGTGTCTTCAGCCCGTACGATTTGACCAGGCATACAGAGGACGTACATGCGACCTAAGTTGTCGAAGGTGATTGAGGTGGGATTAGCAGGGAGGCCGGCCAAGTAGAGGTTGACGGAGTAACCGTCTTTGGCTGCTTGAGCGGTTGCCGGGATTGCCGTGGCTGTGATCAACAAGGCGAAGCAGGCAAGAAGTTTGAGGCAGTGGATCATCGGTTTCATCTACATCCATTTAGCTACAAATTATTGGCGTCGAATCGTGGCAACGAGAGGAACAAGACTACCTGTATCGCTATGATTTTCCCAGATGATTATTGTCTCACTGGCGGTGCATCTCAGTGGAGTTGGACGCAAAAATATGTCCCAAGATGAACTATGTTAAACCGTATTTGCTGTAAGTGTATTGATGGGAGTGGTTTAGCGACTCTCAAGGACAGCATTTGCTCAATCATCGCGCTGGGGTGGGCGTTTCGAAAGGCGTTTTCGGAAAATGCAGGCAAACATCTTACGTGCTGTTCGCAAAACAGCCCACATACCCCCGGAATGGGCACTTTCACCGCCTTCTCTTGCATGATAGCTCACTGGTACTTCAATGAGGCGAACATCGCAGCGCAGGCATTCACACATCATTTCTGGAGAAAATCCGGGCCCTGCTTCTGTGAGCCCGGCTCTGATTTTGTCGTAACTCTTCTTCCAAATGGCTCTGTAAGTGCAGCCCACGTCGGTGAGTCGGGGCTCATGGGGGATGTACCACAAAAGTTCGAGGAACTTGGCGGCGAAAACGTTACCCCAACGCAAAATGGTGCCCATGTTGGCACCTTGCTCCACCATTTGCTTGGTGGTTCTCGTTCCCAATACCATGCCTGCGTCTTCGCAGTAGACCAGGATTTTGATGAGGTCGGATGCGATGAAAGACCCGTCAGCCTCCGTTAAGACTAAGATGTCGCCCTCCGCAGCATCCAGGCCCGCCCGCAAGGCGCAGCCATAACCCGGATTGGATTCGGAAATCACCCGTGCTCCTGCTCCCTGAGCCAAGTCTGCAGTGGCATCTCGGCAGTTATTGTCCACGACAACAACTTCGTCGACGTACTCGTTGCCGAGGAAATCTTGGACAACCTGAGCGATCGTCTCTTCTTCATTGTAGGCGGGGATAACCACACTGATACGGTGACTGCCGAACATCAGGGCTCTTCCTTCTCAATTCCGGTGCGAGATTCTGATCCATCTTCTTCGATTCGAGTGATTCGTACAACCGGCGTCGAGAGGGGGCCAATGAGGGGCACCAACAAGAGGAAAATGAGAGCGAGGCCCGAAAGCAGGCCGCCCCATTTGAATGACTCAGGTCGAAAGGCGAATTCAATATGAGTGTCATCGGCCGACACGGGGACCGCCATGAAGGTCATATCAGCCCGCAGGATGAGTTTTTCATTGCGTGTCTTACCATCCTTACTCGTGATTTTGGCGTGCCATCCTGGAGAGAATTGTTCTGTGACCACCAAAATGCCATCGGCCTCGACTTTGAGATCGAACGCCAATTTTCCTGGGCGGTCTTCTGCAACGATGGCAGCTTCCACGCCTTTCGGTTCAGGATATTGACTGCGCATGCCTAAGCGCATCTCTTCCAACCAGACGGTTTTTCCGAATGGATTCTCCGTTTCTGACTTGTCTTTGAGGGTGGCAAATGCGGCTTGGGCGTCGCTGTTTGGCATGACTTTGACATGGTGCACCATGAAGGCTCGGGGCAGGATATCTTTGTTTTCGTAGATAAACATGTCGACCTCCCCCGAGCTGTTGGCGGGGGGATAGACTTGCTCGAGCGGAGAATCCTCTATGGCCTTTGGTGAACAAACATATTTTGTACGTAAGAGGTCTAATTGGGGGCTTAGGAGGGAAGCTCTGTCATCCAGATTGAAAAGCCCAACGTCATGGGGGTTGGGCTCTAAAGTCCGCATGAAATTCAAATAGCTTTGTGGCGTCATAGCCCGGTATCCTTGGGCGTCATTGAGCCCATAGATGAGGCCAGTGTTTGGTACGAAGAAATTTGAAGTGGCGTCTTTGCCGAAACGGATGAAACGAGCACCATCCAAATGTTTCGACAGAAAATCGATTCCCGGGGTTGGTTCGTAGAGGCGGGCGGATGGAACCGGACGGTTGAAGCGATAGCCATAGTATCCGAGTTCCAAGGCAACTACGATGAAAGCGGCGCCGTAGAGAACGCGAACTGATTTCTTTGAGTGGATGATTCCCACTAAGACGAGCCAAGCTGCCAAGGCGAAGCCGAGTACGATTCCCAAGGTGCTGCGAAGCGCACGCAATGGCTCCAGTGCTAACTCAGTTTGTTGCGGCAATGGCAGGGAGGCGGTTCCTAAGACGTGGTCTGCCCCCAGGGTCCTGAGGAGAGCCACAAAAATGTTGCAACTCCAATCCTCAGCGAACCAAAGAGCAACGAGAATTCCGGCGACGAGGGCCAAGAAGATCGCCATGCTCACCGTAAGAGACTTCCAAAACTTGTGAAGTCGATCGCGGCCTAAGGCTAACATGCGGTCTAGGGTCATGGCGAAGAGACATGGAAGGGCGAAACCTGCGATCTGTGTGATACGCATCGGGCTGCCGAAATCCATGGCCGGGAGTTTCATCGCCACCCACAAAAGAGGTGTCCCTAAGGCCAGGAGTACTGAAACGATGGCTCCAAGATACAGAGTCATTGCTGGGCGATCGCGGCGAAAAAACGGTGTGAGAACAGCAAGGATGAGCGCCAAGATTCCGACGTAGAAACTGCGCTCGGAATAATTGTTGGCAACATGTCCAGTTGGCCTCCCGCTGGAGAGCAACCAAAGGGTGAAGAAATTCTCTTGAGGACGACTTTGCTCAGTGGGATTGCCGAAGAAATCTGGCGCTAATAAATGGACCAAGGTTGAAGTCCTGAGGCTATCAGCTTTGAGGTTTTGGTAGCTCCTGTCTTGGTGCCCGACGGAGCGTTTGAAGTCGATCGTCGGGAGCAGTTGGATGGAGGCCAACAAAAGACCAAGGATAGCGAAGAACAATAAGAAACGTCCTCGACGAATCGCGACTTCAGCCCCTTCCTGGCGGCCAACACGGACTAAACCGACCAGGGCATAAGCGGCAATGAAGTAAAGATTCACAATGGCCGTTTGAGGGAAACCAGCCATGAGCATGAGGCCAACGCTCATGGCCAAAAGCATGAGAGCCCACCGTGGCCGGGCCTGGAGTATACGGTCAACGGCAAATAGCGACAGGGGGAGCCAGACCATGGTTTGGACAAAATAGGAATGATGCACATGCACCATCATCCAGCCCGAGAACGCCCAACAGACTGCTCCTAAGAGTGCTGACTTTGGGCTGACGCGAATCCCTCTCAAGAAGATATAGCAGAACAAGGCGGCCAGAAAGAGGTGGATGATCATGTTCAAAGCGATGGCGTCGACGGGGTTCATGAGCGACGCGATGGCTGTGAAGGGATAGAGAGTTGCAGTCAGGGGAACAGCTTGATGGGGTAAGCCAGCGAAATTGTGGGGATTCCACAGGGGGATTCGCCCTTGCTTCAGCTGTTGGCTGGTATGCACCAAGTCAGGGAAAATAATGAGGTGTTTGTCGCCGACATTCTGGTTTTCTGATTCGCCAGCGAATTCAGCGCTCTTGTCTGCGGACCAGGGAGATTGTGAATGGGAATGAAAAGGAAATAGGGCGAAGGGACCAGCTAGGAAAGGCAAAGTGAGAAGGGCGGCGCCAGTCAGGAGGATGAACACCGCAATGCCGTCTTTTCGGTTCATCCCATAGCCTCCATGGTTTTCTCTTCGATTGTCGGTTTCGCTGCAACAATGAACTCGTCACGTAAGTTTACATAAAATGCCAAACCCCCAAGGAACTTGAAGGGTTTGAGGCAAAAATGAGCTGTGGGACTGATGCGACGCATGCGGTCAATGAAGAACTTGCCGGAAATATACTTGCCAGACCCTCTGGCCGTCAATTCGCTAATCTCGAACCCACTGGCGGTGAGAGCGTCATTCATCGTTTCTGGTGAAAAATGGTAAATGTGCTCCAAGTGCTTGAAATGGTGCCACCTCTGCCCCAGGAGTTTGGCGAACATGGAGTCAATGTTTTGAGTTTGAATGATCAGCACGCCATCAGGAGC
>WFTN01000319.1 GCA_015485455.1 Planctomycetota bacterium
AGACCAAGAAAGACGACACCTGCGTGGTTGTCTACTTGGGCGACGGAGCTTGCAGCACTGGCAACTTTCACGAATCACTCAACTTAGCGGCTCTCTGGCGACTTCCCATCGTTTTTGTGTGTGAAAACAACCTCTACGCCATGTCCAATCCTATCGAAGCATCTCTGGCGACTGATTCCCCAAGTGACTGGGCGAAGCGCTATCGAGGAATGAACACTGGCCAAGCTGACGGACAAGATGCGGAAGATGTGGCCAAGGAGTTCGGCAAGCTCGCAACTCGAGCACGACTTGGGGAGCCCGGCTTTCTCACCTGCAACACCTATCGTTTCTGTGGACATTCTCGAAGCGACCCCAGAAACTACCGCCATCGTGATGAGGAAAAACGTTGGAAAAAACGCTGCCCTATTGCCATTCTGCGAGCCAAGGTTGTAGTCGAGGAAAATGAAGAACAAGCCCTCAGGATTGAAACTTTGGTTGACAAAGAAATACAAATCGCTGAGACCTTTGCTCTTAGTTCTCCAACAGCCAGCTCTACCGTCGCCACCTCCGGAGCTGTACTCCCCTGCGGTGAAGAACCCGAAAATCCTCACTCAGAACGCAGAGCTCCACAAACACCCCACAAGAAATGGACCATGCGTCAAGCCATCGCCGAAACGATCTCAGGCGCCATCAAGTCTGACCAACGTGTGGTATTCATGGGCGAAGACATTGGCACCTACGGTGGAGCATTCGGCGTGTCACGAGGCATGCTCGAAACATTTGACAAAGGCAGAGTCATCCAAACTCCAATTGCGGAGAATAGTTTCGTGGGCGCCACCGTCGGAGCAGCCATGGGAGGACTGCGCCCCATCGTTGAAATCATGTTCGCCGATTTCACCACCTGTTGCATGGACGCCCTCGTCAACCACGCAGCGAAGATCCGCTACATGTACGATGGCTTACTGCATGTCCCCATGGTGCTTCGGGCGCCCATGGGGAGACGGTTTGGATATGGAGCGACTCATTCTCAAAGTCCAGAAGCATTCTTTCTTCACGTTCCCGGCCTAAAAGTTGTAGCACCCAGCTCAGCTAACGCCGCCGCAGCCCTGTTAGAGGCGGCTATCAAAGATCCTGACCCAGTCCTCTTTTTTGAGCACAAGCTCCTCTATGACCAAGAGGAAGTGAGTGACTGGCAACATCCCGCCGTCCTGGGAAAAGCCCGTCGGATCACAAGAGGCCAAGACATCACCATCATCTCTTACGCCCATGGTATTCTCTTGGTCAAAAAAGCAGCCCAGTTCTTAGCCCATGCTGGCATTGGAGCTGAAGTGATCGACCTTCAAACCCTGGCACCCTTGGACAAGGCCACCTGCATTCAGTCTGTCGCAAAAACGGGGCGCTTGCTCTTAGTTTCCGAAGATACAGACCGTGGTGGAGTTGCAAGCATAGTGGAGGCAGATCTAAGCGCTCACATCTTCAACTACTTACAGGCCCCCATCACCCGCATTTCAGCACCAGACGTCCCCATACCTGCCGGGCGAGAACTGGAAGAAGCCGCTTCGATTCACGCCAAGGATATCTTTGAGGTGGCCAAGCATTTGGTGGAGGCCTACTAATCATGCTCCAACTATTGAGAATTCCGAATTTGGGTTCAGCCAACGAACGAGTCATCTTCGTCGATTGGGAGACCAAAGAAGGCGAAGAAATCTCTTCTGGTGACGTCATCGCTTCTGTCGAAACCGACAAAGCCGCATTCGAAATGGAAGCCCCAGGGGATATTGTCGTCCTAAGACAACTCCTTTCCGTCGGGGACGAAGTACCCCAGGGAACAGCCTACGCAGTTGTGGCAAACCCCGAGGACACCGTCTCCTCTGAAGCTATTGATGAGATCTTGACCAGCGCAACTCAAGAGTCGAATGAAGAAGAGAACGAAAAATCAATCTCTCCGAGAAAGAGCACAAGGCCTGCGGAGACCGCAACCGAGTCGGCAATCCTGGCTGTGCCCATGGCTCGTCGCAGGGCCGCGTCTCTCGGGCTCAATCTCCGTGACATAACCCCGAGCGGCCCTCAGGGAACCATCACCATTGCCGACGTAGACAAGCATGCCCACAACTCCCAGCAGTCCTCTCAAAGGGATGGACACATCGATCCTGAATTCCTAACCCAGGTCAAAGAAGATAGAGATGCCTTTGCCGCACTCAACTCCGACCTGAAAATTACGCTCTATCGGCGTTTTGGTGCCAGCATCGGGGCTCACTGCCACTTAGGGGAAGGTAGTCTCATTCTAGCCGACCAACTGGTCATGGAGCCTGGGGCAGCCCTCGGCAAGAATGTCATCTGCGAAGGCAAAGAACTAAGAATAGGAACGAACACCTACATTGGCCCTCGTTCGACGCTGCGGGGTACAAGGATTCGACTGGGCACCAACGCCTATTTCGTCCGAGATGTGGAGGTTGGTGGTGGCGGTTGGCGTGACCCCCAGTCTTTCATCGATATTGGAGCCGACGGATTTATTGGTGAAAACGTCCACCTCAATTCATGCCGTGGCATCACCATCGGGGACGAAGTCACCATCTCCCGCAATGCCGTGATCATGACCCATAGCTACGCTCAGTCAGAACTCGAAGGATATCCCACAGTATTCGAGGCCGTCACCATTGAAGACAACGCCCAAATTGGCATTGGCTGCACCTTGTTTCCAGGCTCCCACGTCGAAGCCGGTGCTGTTGTCCTCTCTAACTCCAGTGTCGTCGGAAGAGTCACCCTGGGGCGCATGTTTGGCGGCGTCCCCGCCATTGACATGAAAGCTGCTTGCCGCCCCATGCCAGAGTCATCAAGAAAAAGGGTGGGAATACGTTTGCTCTCAACTTTCGCCGAGCTCATCCTTGGACATGGCAGAAGCGCTCGCCTTCTAAACTCAAACAAGACCAACGACCAAGTCGCTTGGCTATTTGAAGAGGAGCGTCAAGCAGCCATCATAGTCCTCCGCTTCGCCGACGGCATCTGGGATATCCCCAAGACCGATGGTTTGGGAAGCGCGGAGATCATTCTCCTCCAATTGGATGGGATGCCTGAATCTCACGGCGAATATCCAAACGCTTTGACAATCGACCTCAGAGCTCGGCAAGTAGAAGGACAAAGTGGCCCTTGTGGTGAAAGCTTTCGGGAACATCTCCGCAAACGAGGCATCCGGCTGCGCCCAGGAGGATGGACCTATGCCGGAGGATGGATCTAATGCCCTGCACCTATTCCATGGATCATTACGAAGAAATTCTCTTAGCTGCCAAAGCCCAATACCGGCTTCCCTTGGTCAGTGAAGTAGGAAAAGAACTCCCCACGGACAATATATTCTTAATCCGCCACGACGTCGACATCTCGCCGGTGGCCGCGTTGGCCATGGCAAAACTGGAACACAAACACGACATCCAAACGAGTTACTATATTCGACTTCACGCCCCATTCTACAACGCCTTCGACGAACAAACTTACAAGACCCTTGCCGAGATCGCCGACTTAGGGCATGAGCTAGGGCTGCACTACGAACCTGGGTACTTTGAACGACTTGACAAAGACATACGAGACGGCATTGCCGGAGATATCCAAGCCTTCGAACACCTTTTCGGTTTTCGCTCTGCCAGTGTCTCTCAACACGAACCAAGCGTAGGCCCCGTCGTCAAGACATTGCCTGAAGGATACCCTTGCGCTTACCAGCCTCATCTCATTTTTGGCATGAAGTACTTCGGCGACAGCGGCTTTCATTGGCGGGAAGGTTGCGTCTGCAGCAAAATCGGCAAGTTCGATCAGATCCACACCCTGATTCATCCATCAAGCTGGGACAGGCCCGCCCTCCCTTGGCAAGATGTGCTGAGAAACTGTGCCTCTTTGAGTGCGGCCAAGCTAAAACAGGACATGGAAGACCACATCACCTCCCAAGTCGACTACTTAGCCAACCGCAAGCGCTTGGACGAAGAAAGACGTGCTCGCTATTAGGGAAATCTGGCCGTCGGGTACCAGGTGAAAAAACATTGACGCTAGCGAAGCACTTCGTCAGCCGTTCGGGCGACGAATGCACGATCCAGATAGATGTCCAGTTGAACAAGATCCGCTCCGCTGATTTTGCTATTCTGTTCCTCTGTCAACACATGAAAGCGTGACTTCAAGATGAGCCTAAGAGCCTTTGCCGCAGCCCGGCGCCCATCTTCACGGCCTTCCTCACGGCCTTCCGCGCGCCCCTGAATTCGCCCTTCTTCCCTGAGTTTCTGGCCTGTTGTTTTGATCAATGTTTCCACCTCCGGTTCAGTGTAAGGAACAACACAGTCAATGAGCTCCTCATAGGCTAGGTCGGTTGACTCCAGAATATAATATGTGGCGCTCTTCAAGAAGCTTTCTCCTTGGATTTCTCGGTAAGCCTTGTGGAAATAATAGGCCCATTCCTTGAGCAAAGAACCGAAGTACTCATTGTAGATGTGTTTAAGAAATAGGAGAGCCAGGATGGTAATATGTGTATTGGCGGGACCTTCAAGGCGAATTTGCTGGTCAGAAACTTTGGACAAATCGACCAGCCTGTATTTCAGCTCCACCGCTGCATCCTCCAGAGACCCCATGGGATCCTCACGGTCATAGAAATCACTAAGCTTGGTGGGGGAATTCCATTTCCGGTGCCCATTGTAAAGAACCACGGGAATGACCTCGGGAACATCGCGAGGGGACCTATTCTCCGCACCCGAGGCTTCGAAGATCCTGGAGACGTATCGAAATAGCCTCACAGGCATCATGGCGAAGGGCGTGCTTTGGTGTTCCACCAAGACGTAAATGTAGACAGACTTACCCCCAGACTTCTTCACTTTGAAGAGGAAGTCCACTTCGTGCCTGCGATGTCCCGAGTCAACGAAATTCCCTGGGACAAGCTCCAATGTGGAGAGGTCGTGGTCCAATGCGAATTGCCTGCCCAAGAACTTCACCAACATCGCTGCAGCATGAGCCGGAGTTGAGAAAACGTTACGAAGAAAACGATCATGGTTGATTGGTTTCACAATGAACTCCTACCATGAAGACGTCATCTTTTCGGGAGAGGACCGGAAAATATTGGGATCAAATGACGGGCATGTCGTCAAAATTGAGTTCGAGGGACACACGAGGAACTGGTTTGAAGCCTGAAGATTCTAAGAATTTCAGCAGGCCCCACTCGTTCCAATTGGCTTGGGTTCGAATGCTTTCGACTCCCAAACCTTTCATATTCGTAACAAACTGATCAATGAGAGCCGTGGCAATACCGCTTCGGGCGCGAAGTGGGTCGACGCCGATAGTATCTAGGATGGCAAGCGAATCAGCGATGCCAAACTCACCATGGTAAACCCTCCCCATCAAGAAACCGCCCAAACCACCGTCAACCACAGCTCCCAAGGACACCATCATGCTAGAGTCCTTCGCAGCCTCAGTCAATTTGGCGTGAAAGAACTCCCGGCGTGACGTGTTCGTGATCCGTTTGTCAATACGAACGACACTATCCAAATCATCCATGGTGAGCTTACGCACCGGAATATCCCCACTGGCTGCTTCTTCGTTTCGGGCGTCAAATGGACTCATCTCATTCTCCTCATTTCCCAAGTTAGATGTACTGGCCACCATCGACTTGAATGACCTCGCCAGTAATCTGCCGCGCTGAATCTGACAGCAAAAACAGGACCACATGCGCGATATCCTCTGGCTCGCTTGCGCGGTTCAAAGCGGACTCATCGATAGACTGCTTCTTGACTTCATCAGGTAACTCATTGACCATGGGAGTGAGAACCAATCCCGGTGCCACGACGTTGACCCGAATGCCGAAATAGCCAGCCTCCTTTGCAGCTGACTTGCTGAGCCCAATCAAACCGGCCTTTGATGCCGAGTAGTTCGCCTGCCCGCGTTTTCCTCGCAGGCCATTGATCGAACTCAGATTCACAACAGCCCCATCCCTAGCCCTTCGCAGCAAGGGCATGGCATGTTTCATCACGAGGAAAGCGCCTTTGAGATTGACATCAAGAACATGATCCCAAGCGTCCTCCGTCATCTTCCAAAAGACCGAATCGTCTGTAACACCAGCGCACTGAACCAAACCATCCAGCGACTCATGATCGCTTTCGATCTGCGCGAAAACAGCACTCACGGACGTATCGTCGCGGATATCACAAACCAATGACTCCCATGGCCCGGATTTCAGCTCTGCACGATCCAGGACAATGACTCTTGCTCCGCTCGAGACAAGAACCTCGACCACTGACTTGCCAATCCCCGATGCTCCCCCTGTCACCACGATGGTCTTGCCGGTGAAATTGAATGTGATCATGACAGTCCTCTCAGTCACGCAGTCAAGGCGTCACCCCGTTCACTCAAGATACGATGGCGATAAGATCCCCAGAGTGCCGCGCCAATGGCCCCGGCCAGAATTGAGTCCTCGTGCATGCGCACATCAAAATTGCGATTCTGTTCGACCAGAGTCTCGATGAGTGCGGCACGTAAACCTGAATCGGAAGCCAAACCGCCAGTCAAGACCACCGTTTCCTTGACTTTCGCGGCAGTCAACAACTTCACCAGTCGCCCTGCCATTGATAGGTGAATTCCCTTCAAGATGTCCTCTGTCTTGATGCCCCTTGAGACCATGTTGATCACATCCGTCTCTGCTAGGACAGCACAAATACTCGAGCACTTCTCAGGCTTCTCCGCTTGTTGAGACAGCTCTCCAACTTCTTCCAAGGCCACACCTAAATAGCGAGCGATATTCTCCAAGAACTGTCCTGTCCCTGAAGCACACTGACTGGTCATTCTGTAGCCGAGCACTTTCGATCGATGATCCATCAAGATTGCCTTGGCATGGAGGGCACCGATGTCAAGGACAGCCCGCGCCTCGGGCTCCAAAAACAAACCACCCCGGGCATGCGCGGTCATGCCATAGAAATGACCGGTGCGAAAGTCAACGAGCTCACCTTCACCGGTGGTGGCCACATAGTCAACTTGGTCTCTACGGATATTGGCCTCCGCTAACATGCCATCGTAGGTTTCATTGAGAACTTCAACCGCATCGCGACGGCGTATCCGTTCAACAACCTTTCCAATGATCGCAGGACTACCCTTGTCATCCGAAAGCAGTGCACATTTAATGGTACTGCTACCAATATCAATTCCGGAAATAAGACTCATAGGACTTCCTTAAGCTGCAACTTCATCGAGCGCCGTGATACTGCGGGCAGCGAAAATGGCTGCGCCGATTGCACCGGTGTAAATGGAGTCTGGGGATATATTGATGGTTCGTTCACCATAATTCTCTTTAACCAAGTGCTTCAATGCAGCAACGGAAGCCACGTTCTTGGCGACACCACCGGTAAACGTGAATTCTTCTGCAATACCACCTGACCGCGCCAGGAGGCTCATGGCTCGCAGCATCATGGCACGGTGAAGACCAGCCAAGATGTCTTCCCTTTTGTCACCCAAAGTCATGCGGTCTCGAAGCTCGGCGCCAGCAAAGACAGTGCATGTCGAAGAAATTTTCACCTTGCGTTTTGACGTTTGCGCTAAAGGCCCGAGTTCGTGCAATCCCAGGTTCATCTCATCGGCTATATACCCCAAATAACGACCACACCCGGCGGCGCAACGATCGTTCATTTGAAAACTTGTGACGATTCCTTGATTGTCGATTTGGATCGCTTTGGTGTCTTGCCCGCCAATGTCCAAGACTGTTGTTGTGTTGGGGAACATCCAGTGGGCTCCCAAACCATGGCAGAGGATTTCCGATCTTATCTGATCTTTACGGAAAGGTAGCTTGCTACGGCCATACCCGGTGCCAACGGTATTCAATTCATTGATCTCGATGCCCGCGACCTTGAGAACACGATCGCGCAAGGGGTCTTTGTGCTTGGCCCACAACTCCTCATCTTCCGAGTAAACGCGCTCCAAAGCTGGCATGATGTTGTTCGAGAAAGAAAGGTCTATTTCTCTGTTTTCAACACGAATAATGGACTTGTCAAAAAGACTCATCAGCTGATCAAAGTCTCCGCCACTGCATTTGCGACCTTGGGCTCTCTTCATGTAGCCTCCGGTGGCAATGTCGCGAAAGAAATCTGACCGAGCTGGGATTCCAGGTGCGAAAAGAAGGGGAATCTCTTCTAGCATACCTTGCAAGACATTCGACACGTTGCTCGTCAGAAGGTCACGTTCCTCGTCATAGCGCGGATCACTCAGAACATGAGTGAATTCTTCCTCCAAACAACGCTGCTGAATCAGGTGCTGCTCAAGACGGAAGTTTCTTTGCAGGTCTTTGATGAATCGATTCTTGACCTCATCTTCCAAACCTAATTCGTCCAACTCGTGAGTGAAGAGGGCGAAACGCGCATTGATCAATGCCTCCGACTTGGCCACGGCACAAGCAATGTCATAGTTGCTACGACTATTGGTGATACCCTTACCAAGTAAACGTCCGTCCATGTCCATAACAACGGCTTTGGTCGTCGTAGAACCCAGGTCAATTCCGGTGCAACAATCCATCATGAACCTCCTAAAGCGCGCTGACCGCGTTGCGTTTTTGTTCGATCATCTGAAAATACGATTCGAGGCGGTTCTTGATATTGGCCGCCGAGAAGTAGCGCGGGTCTACCAGATCAGACTCAAAGAATCCCCCGGGCACACCGGTACGCTGCTCGACTTCTCTCAAGATGAGTAGTTGCCCCGCGCTAAAAGAGTTGCAACTCTTGACCGAATTGATCAAGAAGCCATCGGCCTGATATTCTTCGACATACTTGGAGATCATGTCCGTCCGTGTCGGCAAATTTAGGTTGGTGTAGCAGCCCAAACAATAGTCGGCCAAAGACTCCAGTGGGTTGTCTGGATCATGACGGAAGCCGAAATCGTAGACGCCGCCAACACGGGTATAGGTGGAGGCCACCGCTACGGCCCCTTCATCGCTGAACATCTTCCACAGCTCGCGAAAGTGAGTCCAGTTTGGCGGTCCTTCCACCACGATGCGATACTTTTCTTCTTTCATCGGACCTTCCGGTGTGAGTGGTCCGAGTTTACGGGCAGCCCGATCGTTGACTTCCGCTAAGAGGGCTTCATAGTAGGTCTCTGCTTCAGGCGTTCCGCGAAACGCGGTAAAAATCGGTGAGATGTAGTAGACGCCGCCAAAGTAACCGTCGATAGGAGAAGGGGTCTGCTTAGCCGACTCCATGACCTTGACAAAGTTGTCTTCTGAGCGAGCAGAACTCGCCATCAGCTGGCGCAAGCGATCGATATCAAACTTCTTGCCGGAAACTTCCTCTAAGACAGGGATGACCTTTTCTTGCAACTGCTTAACAATGTAGCGGCGCATCTCTGCCGTTGGCTTTCCATCTGCCTGATAAGGCACATGCAGCATGACGATGGGGCAATCGTATTCCTGCTTGAGGATTTCGAACCATTTCATGAAAGTGAAGCAGCCTGTGTAAGACAGCAAGAGAACAGATGGTTTCGGCAATCTTGTCCCCGTAGGACCGATATTGCCGTTCTTGGCCATGCCAAGGTCGCACTTCACATAGGTGCAAACATCTTCCGAGTGCCCTTCTTTTTCAGCGGCGGCAATGTAGTCAGCCGATTTATTGCGCATGGCGCTTTGAAGAGCGTTGATCTCAGGGAGCACGGGGAGAAGGTCGAAACAATGGAGTAGTTCGGCTAGGTTTCCGGGAACGAATGTATAGGCACACTTGTCTCCATTCTCCTCGGAAACAGCCAACTTCTCAAAATGCCGGGCCAACATTTCTTTCTGCAAATCCATACTGGATTCTTTGATTACTGGCTTGCTCATCGTTAACTCCACAACTTAATTGAATCGGCGAACGTCCCGGCTTGTTCGCGAATGACTTGAAACTGACCGGTATTCTCGGCGTACTTGAAACTGGTGTAAGGAATGCTCGCCTTCTCAATGGCCGCCACCATCATGGGCTGATCGAGAAGCGCTGGATCACAGAAACTGGGGGCGCAGCACACAACACCCTCGGCATTGCATTTCTTGACCTTCTCCACCAGCTCGCCCCCCTTCTCCGACTCACGGTAAATGAATGCAGCTTCTCGCGACTGCTCGATAAAGGCTCGGGCAAGATTCTCGATGGCATCCCCAGTGGTGGAAATTTCACCCTTAATCAATCGGGCACCCAAGGTGAAGTCATCCTCCACCACATAGCAGCCGGATTTTTCGATGGTACGAATGAGATTGAGAGGAGGTTGTTCACAGAATGAACCAAGAACAACAACCCGCGCATTGTCGATAGCTTTGCAGTCGGAAGCCGCCGCCAAGTCAATGTAGGAGCGCAACATCTTGTTGTGTTCTTTTACGTCGATCTGGTAGCCCGCACGAATGAGGAGATAGCCTTCCGACACAGGAAAGCACCAAGGTCGCTCTCGCCGCTTTTGGTAAAGCTCTTCGATCAGTGAGCGATTCTCATTGTAGATTGCAATGGATCGATTGATGCTGTCGTTGTCAGGGTTCTGCCCCGACACCCGGCAAAACTCACCGAAGAGGCGCTTGAGTTCATGGGTGAAAAAATCGACGCCGATTTCGTCAAAACTCTGAGGCATATCCAAATACCACGCCGGAGTCTTCGGGAAGAGCATCTTCCACATGCCCGAAAGATTTCGGATCACATCGCATATGCTAGGAAAGATCATGCCATCCAATGGAGAAAGATTACCATTCAAACCCATTTCGATGGTGCTGCGGGGAATCTGGCAGATATAGCTTTGGAAGTAAGCATCACCCTTGATGATCTCGATCCCATCGCCGCCGCCCACAATCCCTACAGGCAAGATTCCAGCGGCATGGAGAAGCTCTCGGGGTGACCACACAGGCATACAGCCCACGGCCTTACCACCCGTTTTCTCTTTCCACTTAGAGACAGTACCCAGCTCCAGGTCTCGAACGATCTCTTCAGCAAGATCAATCATGTCAGCTTTCGTTTCGGCCATGGTATTTCCTCAAGAGTTTGTCCAAGTTGCTGTCCGCTTTTCTAAGAAGGCAGTAATCCCCTCAACCGCATCCTGTGTCGACATTAATTCAGCCAGGTAGAGCTTCTCGAGAGCGTCAATGTCCTCAGAAAATTGGCGATGAAATCGTCCTCGGGAAGCCGCCACTGCCAACCGCAACGAGGACGCTGATTTGTTAGCGAAATGTTCTCGAGCATATGCCAAAGCCGATGCCACTGGATCATCCTCAATGGCATCAATCAAACCACAGCGAAGGGCTTCTTCTGCATGCACCGTTTTGCCGGTTAGTAACAAGTCATCGGCAACAGCTTGACCGCAGCGATGAGGTAGCATGACGCTAGCCACAGGAGCAAAGACCCCCAATTGGATCTCAGGTTGCCCATATTGAGATCTGGGAGAACCGATGACCCGGTGGCAGAAGGAAGCGACTTCCAAGCCACCACCCAAACAATAACCATTGATAGCGGCGACGAAGGTGACATGACTGGCCATCATGGCTTTCATGAGGGTGTGAAGATCGTGGAGCATCGAAGCCACAGACCCAGGCAGATGCTCTTCGACACTGGCTCCAAACGAGAAGTTCTTGCCGGCCGCCGTCAAAATGACAGTTTTCACCTCTGGCTTCGTGCGAATGTCTTCGATGTAGCCCTTCAGTGCCGCAACCATGGCACTGTCTATGATGTTGCTGTTCGGTCGATTCAGGGTCAGGCTCAGAATGCCATCCCCTTCGTCGGCGAAAATCACTGGATCAGATTCAGACATCAGACTCTCCTGTTTCCTCATCGTGTTGGGGCTGAAGTGTGCATTCCATCTCGGCATAGGGGCCAGCCACAAAGCCGCTGCTGCGGAAAAAAGCCGCCATAGGCACATCGTCACGACGTACCATGGTGCGCATCAAATTGACGCCTAAGTCTCGGAATCGTTGTCTCGCGACTCTTAGG
Organism: Planctomycetota bacterium; assembly: GCA_015485455.1. Lineage (GTDB taxonomy): Bacteria > Planctomycetota > DRQF01 > S139-23. Next base: position 11,904 of record WFTN01000319.1, read on the forward strand.
ATTTCACCGGCAACGCCCCGCCTGCTTATGGCAGGGTCGACGGCAACGGAAAAAATCCACCCGCATCGAGCACTGCCGAATTCCCAGGCACGAATTTCTCCAAACAGAAATCCTGCAAGATTTCCGGATCCATCTCGAGCCAAGAGTGCTATACGTCCTTCGGTGTCATGGCTAAAATCTGCCACGATCTTCTTCCAATACTCAGCTTTCGCTTCGCCACCATGCTTCACGTCGAGCTGAACGATTTCCTCGACGTCATTGATCGTGACATCCGTGATGGAAATGCATAGATCCTTCATCAGCGGCCTACTTTCTCGCTGCTGGCAAAATGCTGTTTGTCAGCTCATCGGTCCAAGTAGCACCGGCCGCTAATTTTTGGCGCAAAGCGATGTAGTCCACTTCGCGAAAGCCATTGGCTGCTTCATTAAACGCTCTGAATCCGGCGCGTCCTTCCGTCATCATGTTGTTGGCCAACCATGCGCGATTGGTCTCCCGGTTGCGATTCCAGTTTTCGAGCTTGACCTTGCGGACCGACTCAATGGTCTTCGTAAGGCAGTCTGGCATCATGTAGAGCAGCTTGGTGCACATCCGGTCGACGGCAACATCAAGGGCGTTCAGGCAAATCGAGCCTTCCTTCATTTTTGCTTTGCCAGCGGCGGCAGCTTCGCCAGTTTTGTACTCGCCATAGTGGCTGAACCCCATGGCGTCGGGAGTCGTATCGGTGACCACCAAGGGGTTAGGAGCGAAAGATCCATCAATCTTAAATGAAGGAACAACTTCGGTGATCAGACCATAGTCGAGAGCCCGATGGGGGCTCCACATTTCGCAGAGTGTACAACTTTGCATAGCCCGCTCAGTGCCGACGAAACCTGCGAGGAAATCAGTTGAACCGCCGTCTGGGGCGGAGCCATGCTTAGGGCCAGCTTGGCCGAAAGTCGCCATGTCTGTGGAAATGGTGAAATCACATGCCATTCCGATTTCTTGGCCTCCAGCGATGCGCATGCCATTCACGCGACAGATGACTGGCTTGTCGCAACTCAAGATACCCGAGACCATGTCGTTAAATAGGCGCATGTAGCGGCGGTATTCCCCTGGCCGACCGGCATAGTACTCAGCGTACTCTTTCGTGTTTCCGCCGGTGCAAAAGGCGCGATCTCCGGCGCCAGTGAAAACAACGGCATTCACATCACGGGCTTCCGATGCCTTGCGAAAGGCCAAGATAACTCCCTTGACCATTTCCGTGGTGTAAGAGTTGTATTGCTTGGGATTATTGAGAGTGACCCAGGCGTTGAAGAGGCCATCCACCTTATTGCCGTCTAGATCAAGGCAGGGTTTCAACTCATAGGTAAGGCCTTCGTGCTCAAAGTTTTCTACAAGGTCGTGATTCTTGAATTCAAACATTTACTTGCTCCGGGTGTTGATCAAGCCTCTGGAATGAGGACAACGCGATTAGATATTTCGTGGTTTTTGACCGCCGCTAAGATCCCGTTGATCTCAGACATGGGGCGTCGTTCGATAAATGGTTTGATGGAAACTTCACCGGCGAGGATGAGATCCAAGGTCGCTGGATAATGTTCAGGCAGGCACCCCCAGTTTCCTTGAGCTATGGCGTCGAAGGCCATGAGGTTAGAAAGGCGGAGATCGGTTTTCTTGGGCGTGAACCCAACGACACCCAAGTAGGCTCCATGAACAAGCAGGGAGAAGGCTGTCTGCTGTCCCGCCGGACTTCCGGACGTTTCAAAGATCTTCCATTCCACGCCGGGCAAGCCATTCTCTTTGGCATATCCCCGAATGGCCTTCTTCATCGCGCGGCTGTCCATTTCACTGGCATTCAGAGTCAAACTGGCACAAAAGTCAGCAATTTTCTCAAGCCTTCCTGCGTCGACATCAATGGCTACGACCACAGCCCCTTTAGCTTTGGCGATCTGGACGGCGTAAGTGCCAACACCTCCGATACCAACGACAATGGCGAGATCACCGCTCTTGAGCTGACTTCTTTCGATGGACTGAAATGGAGTTGTGACAGCATCTGCGATGACGGAAAGGTCAGCGAGCTCGATATCGAGTTTCGACAAGTCTGGGACAGGACAAAGCCCAGCAGAAGGGACAACTACATGGGTGGAGAACCCCCCATCGATATCGTTGCCAGGAAAAATTTGTTTCGGGCAAATACTGCCCCGACCTCTTTGGCAGAGCTCACATGCGCCGCAGGGCATGACCGCAGGGACGATGACATCTTTCCCAACCCATTGACTCGCTGCTTCACCAGTTTCGATCACTGTGCCGCTGATTTCATGGCCCAGAACCAAAGGGAGCTCATGCCTCGTGGGTACTCCATCGTAGAGAAAACCCAAATCCGTGTGGCATATTCCGCATCCAGCAATGGCGATCAGCACCTCATGGGGCTTGAGATTTCCACTTTCTCGGCTCTCTTGCACCAGGGGTTCATTGACCCCTGTCATGCACCAAGACTTGATAAGCATAGTCTTTCCTTGCTAAAAGAAGTATTCTGGTACTTTTTTACGTCTTTTAGACACCGTACAAGGAACTGGGATAAATTGGTAGAAGGAAGAACAGAATTATTGAGGTGCCGCCCTGGTAGAAAGAGCCCTTACCCTCGCAACCTGTATGGAATCGCAGACTTAAGTTGGATCGAGAAAAGTAAGTCATGCTGAAATTCAGCAAAGCAACAACCATTGCCCTGAATGCCATGCTTCAACTGGCCCGGGTTGATGGGACATCCTTGTCCACAAGCGAGTTGGCGACCCGTCTTGAAATCACACCCCACCATTTGGCCAAAGTCCTGCAACAATTGGCTCGGCACAACTTGATTGAGTCAACCCGCGGGCCCGGTGGCGGCCATCGCCTCATGGGCCAACCGAAGAACATCACCTTGATGGATATCATCGCGGTTTTTGAGATGGGGCGACAAGAGCACAACGGCGCAGAGATTCAGAAAACGTCCGCGAGTCATTCGAAGCAGGAAACAAGTGCAAGTGCTCTTCATCGCGTCTTTGACGAAATTGACGAGCAGGTTTGTTTCACCTTGAAGTCCATTTCACTGAAAACCCTCATGGCCATGTAGCCCTTCGGAACAGCACAGGGAACTCCCTTGCAAACCCGCCCAACGTTGCCATTAAGTCAACATCAAAGGCCATAGTTAATCTCGATGGCATTCGAAGTGGTCAAAGGCGCAGCGCCCAAGGCATCGACGATCACATATTGCAAGTAGACCGTGTTGCCGGCGAGAAATGGTGGAATCTGATAATTTAGATCAAGCCCACCAAATCCGGGGACGCCAAATGGACCCAAGGTCTGAAAGTAGAAGAAGCCTGCGATCGGCGAAACGTAGAGGGTGTTACCAGGAAAAGGAACATCCACTTGAACACTGGACGAATAGCCCGCCAAGAGAATCGCTGTCGAGGCTGTGGCAGCGTGCCGCAAAGAGATTGTAGTAAACTCATTGGGACGCACGGGGCCGATCAAAGAGAGTTTCGGAACAAACCCACCGTGACCTGGTGAGCCAATACCGAACTGCCGCACATGGCCTCCGGCCAAACCGAAGTGCCGTCGATTGAAGGTAACCGCGCCACCAAGAATATCGACGTCACCGTCATTATCAATATCCC
>WFTN01000320.1 GCA_015485455.1 Planctomycetota bacterium
CAACGAAACCGACCATAGTTATCGCTCGTGGTCGAGAGCGTGGCATAGGGCGGAACTTTTTCCAACAGCTCTTGGCCCGATCTGCGAACTCGAAATTGAATGCGTACATAGGGAAGCGGTTGACCAAGAGTATCAAGCGTACGCCCATGTTGAGTGCTGCCTCGTTTTAGGTAAACTCGGTAGTTCAAGATGGGATGATCTCGATTGTGGGCAGGGAATCGTTCTTCTGTTGCCGCGTCTTCAGTCATTCTTGCGAAAACGAAAGTACTCAACAGATCAGACCTGTCGTAGCTCGTGGGGCAAAAGTAGCCTCGTTTCTTGGCACTGACGAAATAGTGACCGGGCTCGGCACCCTCGACCTCAAAATTTCCCTTTCCATCTGCGACCACGGTCTTCGTCAGGCCTTGACGAGAATAGTCGCCGGTCAAATCAAGAACGAGTGTTGCGGTCACTTCCGCTCCTGATAGCCCCTGCCCAGACTCCCCATCAAGAATGCGTCCCCGGATCGAAGCCGACTGAAGGGAACCCCTTTTGCTCCAGGGGATGGCAGCGTGTAGTTCAGGAGAACTCTTGTCTGGAATTCTCTGGATGTGCTCAGCGATGCTTCTCGTCGGCTTCGGCGAATTCTCCCCCAGATCTTCCGTCACATGGACGATTTCGAGGTTTATGTCTCGCTCCTGAGTCATCCGCAGAGCCACGATGAGGCCTACACCCACCAAGGCCGTGACAAGTAGAATACTCAAGACAACGAAGAGCTTCACTTTCATCTCCATTCGTCACAAAAAGTCGGCACAACTGCGAACTCGCAAGAATCGGGTAGAAGAGACCTATGGCTCTCTCAGCACCGCCACCACAAAACCCCTCAGCCTCCTTGCGAACGACGATGATCTCCTGGCGTTCTAAGTATTCTCCAGGATTCCCCAGTATTGCATTCGCTGCGTCCTATGCTGAGGAATTGGAGACCCAAAACAAAAGACTTTCAAGTCTTTACCCGGAGATGCCGATATTTATGCAATGGAGCCCAAAACCTGGCACAGTTTGCCGGTTCAGGGGCTCCCTATGTTGCAGGGCACGATTGAGGGTGGTCACCATGAGTTCACAGGAGTTGGGGGCCGTCCCCGGCGAAGCGACAATCGAATTCCTGAAAGAGTACAGAAGCTTTCTAATTCGGAAGCTTGCTGGTATGTGTGCTTTTCCCATGCGCCCCTTGGGTCGTGACACTCCAGATGCCCGCAAATACGAACGCTCTGTCCTGGCCCGTTTCGAGGCTAAGGAAAACAACCTCTTCGCCTTGAGCATTGATCCGCAAGTCTACTGGGGCGTCAAAGGTCGAGAGGAGGACGAGTTGCTCTATCGTTTCTTCATTTTGGGTGAAGCAACGACCTCTTCAGAATTAGCAAACTCCCTTGGAGTCACTTGGGTTCAGAAAGCGATGGACTCTGGGTTGGTCAGTTCGCACTCGAAGCGACTACGCTGCTCTTTCCGCCTAGTGCCTCACTGTGGCCAGCTCTTCCTCTCAGACCCTTATTCCACGGCCTCGGACATGGTCTACCTTTCCAACGATTCTCTCTTCATGGCTCAAATCACGAAGAACATGATCGAGAAGATGTCAGCAGTCACCCATGTCGTCGACTTGGGCACAGGATCTGGGATCCTGGCCTGCAGTGCCGCAAGAGCGAAGGGGGTCCCCGCTACGGGGATCGACATCAATGCCCGAGCCCTCGCCTTTGCCCAGGCCAATGCTACAATCAATGACATTGAAGCCCAGTGGTTAAGAGCCGAATACGGTGCCGCATCCATGATGCCGGGATGTTTCGTGATCGCCAACCCACCATTTGTATTCGCAGCAAATGCTGAGAAGTCCGCCCTACATTCCCATGGAGGCGACTATGGCTTAGGACTCACGTTGGACGTACTCGCTGTCATCGCGGAAAAGCTGCCAGAAGCAAGCTCTTTCGCTCTCATCACACAATCCTGCGTGCTTGAGGAGGCCAGTACCCCGCTCTTAGTTTCAAAATGCAAGGGGGCATTCCCCAGGTTAGACATACGCGTTGAGAACGTCGGCACCATGCCACTCTTAACCAAGTACGAAGACTTTTATCGCCAGCAAGGCGTAACCGCCATCCACCAACTTGTCCTTTCAGGATCAAGGGGTTGGGGGGACGTCATGTACGAACCGAATAACGCCTTCGCCGGTGAAATTTGTTTCGGGTAAAACCACAGGAGAAGAACAAAGTGACTTGGACACTTAGCAAGCAGGACATGGAATCCTATGATCGGGATGGCTTCTTGATCGTCGACGACGCATTCTCGCAAGAGGAACTCACCGCTTTTGACAAAGCACTGCTGTACACCGTGCGCACCTACGTCAAGCAAGCCGCAAAAGGAGAGAATCCTTTCTCTCGCATCGCCGACATGTACGAAGAGATCGACTTGGCAACGGCGTGGTTAGAAGAACAAGACCACTACTACATCGCCCAGATCTACCATGCAATCGCAGACATCCCGGCATTCTTGAAATTGGGCATCAAACCCCAGCTCGAATCGATTGCCGGCCAGCTCCTTGGGGCCCAAGAGGCCGAACCTCTCTACACCCTGACAAAGCGCTGCCGTATCGACTTACCCACAGAAACCTCCTACACTTTCGGCTGGCATCAAGAAGTATTTTACTCCATACCCAAAAGTCAATTCATGATGATGTGGGCTCCTCTCTTAAGGCCAGCGACGGTAGAAAATGGGACTATCGACGTGGCCGTTGGCAGCCATAAAGAAGGCGTCGCCGATCAAGATTGGACCATGAACGATGGCATCCCCAATCAGATCATCGTGAAAGACGAAGTTGTCGCCCGTTATGAAGTCAGGCCCGTTATCATCAAACCGGGGCAGCTCGTCATTTTCAGCAACAAACTGATTCACCGCAGTGGCGAAAACACATCGGGAACAACGCGTTTCTCTCTGGTCTCCAGTTTTCACCGCATGGACAGCGAAGATTTTCAAGCCGCTCGATTCACTGGTAGTTACTTTGGGTTAGATCCCATGAGCTATTACAGATCCTTGCTCAGCAAAGCACCCGTCGCCACAGGAGAACCCGCGAAGATTCCTGTGTCATAGATTGTGGCCTTCGTTGCACCAATCGACGGCGAGGGGAAGCTGTCTGGCCCAAGATCCCTTTGGGCGACAAACAGACGATCTGTCGAACGAACCAACGTCGAGGGGCCGCAGACTTCTCTTTGTTGGCATACTACTATTTGCTCGCAATCTCGTTGTTCGAGGGGTTTATCATCGATCCAACGAGAAGGCGGTTCGTAAGTTCTATGCCAAAGTTGGGGCGACTTCTGTCTCAAAGAGACAGTTCAGCGATAGGGCGGAACACGTAGTCCACCCATAGTGGGGAAAGCCCGCCGGACGACGAATTCAGCAAAGCCAAACGATGTCATCAAAGTTGTTGGTTAGCGTACAGGCAGGCGGAGAATGTTCTCAATGTTCAGCTTGACGGAATCCATGTGGCCCGAGACGAGTTTATCACCGTCAATGCCGACGTGAGCGTGAATATCAAAAGTGAGATGGGTCTATTGGCGCTCGGAAGGAGCATGGAGGTACGTCGATAAGAAGAGCCCTGCCACCAAAGAAATCTCCGGCGCCAGGGTCCTGAAGTTCTTGCCGTCCTCAAGTTTAAATCGACGCATAGTCACGAACCCACAACCCATGCTGAGCGGATAGTTCTGTTCCGATTCCCAAGAAGGTTTGCTCATCGTTCGACTCTACTGAATTCTTGTCGAGGAGGATCCGGCTCGAATGGCTTCTTCCATCTCCAACACTACCCCATCAGTTAGAAGTGGAAGTGCTTCGCCCTTTTGCGGCTAGAGAGTTTCCGATTGTTCTGCAGGCAGAGCCCCATGAACAGATCTATCTTCCTGGCGGGCATATCGATGTATCGATACCAATTCCCGGTGTCATTCTTCACCGCCATTTCACCATGATCGTCGATGTCATAGTCGACCATGGGCATGAGTTTCTTAGAGAATGCTTCCAGCGAGTCTGTGTATTGCCCGGATGCTTCTCCATGGAAGCGATATGGGAAATATGAGTCTCTCTGGGGTGAACCTCGGATGCCGACAGCCAAGATAAATGAGGCCAGATGCCAACCGAGCCTCAAAGACCGTGGCGAAAAAAGCCCACATTGCCCTTAAAGAACCTGTCTACTTCCAAGTATGGAAAACTCGCTGAGTGCTCCAATGACACGGCCTTTGTGTCCAGATCTCAAAAGCACACGAAATCACCGTAACCCGACACGTTATAGGTAGCAAAAAAATGAGAGATGAATCGCAGGATAAAAGTCGTGCTTGAGTGGTGCTCAGTCCAACTGATTCGCGACCTCGCGGCGGATATCATGAATGAGTCGGGTTAGACGGAAGAAAACTCCCTTGTTCGGTACACCAAGATGATTAACCCATAGGTTGTTAGGACGACTTTGATGATGAAGTCGAACCGAGATTCATCTTCGTTTGAACCAATATGTGGGGACAACGGGGCACAATCCATTGCGATGGAGACGAGAGGGATTCCAGTGACTTGACGGCATAGGTCAACTACTTCCAAGGTCCCTCTTGGGTGACATTGACAAAGCGTTTGCCATCAAGCCTGTAGAGACCTAACCAACCGCCACACCAAATACGACCCTTCTTGTCTTGGTAGATGCATTGAATAGCTTCGCTAGCCAAACCATCCTTCCGACCATAATTCTTGAAAATATGGCCATCATAGCGATAGACCCCATAACCTTCGACGGGGAACCAAATATTGCCGGAGCTGTCTTTGAATAGGCTCCACACCTCGCTGCCTTTGACGCCATCCTTCTCAGTGAAATGAGTGAAGGTCTTGCCATCCCAACGGCAAACGCCCTTAAAGTGGGTGGCGAACCAAAATTCGCCCTTCCTTCCTTCCACCATGCAATTAACCGAGTTGTCACACAGTCCGTCTTTCTCCGAGAGATTGACGAGGGTCTTCCCGTCGTAAATGTAAGCGCCACCGTCGGTGCCGAGCCACATGCGGCCTTGGCTATCTTCCATGACAAAATGGACTGCTCTGGGGCCGGTCATACCGCGGCGAGGATCTGGGATAGCCTCAGGGATCGCAAATTCGATAAAGGACTCGCCATCAAACAAGCTCATGCCCTGCAGAGTGCCAATCCAAATGGTGCCATTGCGGTCGATCGCCAAGCTCCAAATATCGCTGCTGACGAGACCATCCTTCTCGGTGTAGTGCTTGATCGACTTCCCATCGTACTTGCTCAGCCCCGTAGAGGTCCCAATCCAAAGGGATCCATTTTTGTCCTCAACAATTCCTCTGACTGCAACGCCACCGGCCACGTCATTCAAGGCCATGTGGTCGAGAGATTTTCCATTGAAACGAATGACACCGTCACCATTGGTCCCGAACCAGAAGTTACCACTCTTGTCTTGGAACACGCGACGGATGAATTCACTTAGCTGCACACCCATGCTGAACGAAAAATCGACCGGATTGGCCTTATTGCCCGATTCCATTTTTTCATCCAGCTTAAGTTTGAGACCTATGAGGTGGTCGAGCCGGGCTTTGCCGTGAGCCTTTGCGGCTGGACGGGCTTCTTCAAGGGCACGATTCAAAGCGTCTTCGGCGGCCACCAAGACATCCGGTTTGACACCGACTCCTTCCCAATTGGTTCCGGTCACGGGATTGATGGCTCGGCCAGTAGGAACGAACATGCCGAAGCGGCCAACGATATTCATGTATCGACCGGGATTAGCGCCACCACGAGTGGTCTCGCCGATAATCGTGGCGCGCTTCCGGGTTTGAAGGTTGTAAGCAAACTCTTCCGCTGCCGAGAAAGTCATATCACTGGTCAAGACATAGACAGGAACATCCGGCATGAAGTCGCCTGGCACACCATCCAAGGTCCAGAACTCTTGGGTGCGGTTGCCTTCGCGAAAATAGAGACTATTCAAGTGAGTCGGTTTGTCGAAGAGATAGCTCGAAACGAACTGAACCATGCCCGGGCTGCCGCCGCCATTGTTGCGCATGTCGAAAATCAAGGCGTCACAGTTGGCGACCAAAGCCATAGCTGCAACGGCAGTCTTTTGTCCCAAGTCGGGCGAAGAGAAAAAACGTAGGTCAAGGTAACCGACGTTGCCATCAAGACGCTCTACACGTTCGAAACCATAGTTTGATCTACGCTGGTCATCCTGTTGGCGTAGTTGGGCAATCTCAGGGTCCTTGGGTTTTGACCCCCTAAGCGAAGGAGTCTGAAAGTGGACGACCATATGCTTGTCCTTGCTTATGGCTTGCAAGGCTTTGGTGAGTGAATCGGCAAATGCCTTCTGGTCGGTCTGTCCGTCAAAGGCCCCATCTGCGAGTTGTGCTCTCAGCTGAGAGCTGCATTCATCCGCCACATCTGCGAACACATAGTTCAACTTCAACAAGGTAGCGATGCGATTGACCACATCTGATCTTGCCTCTGCGTTCAGGGGTTTCGTTTGCGCCATTGAGAACGACGACAGCACAAACAAGAAAGCACCAAGAAACCGCGAAACAAGAAATGTACGTGGACTCTTCATGCAGATCTCCTGAATAATTGCGGTTGCTCCTCGTCAAGGCTTTTGTGGTCTTGTTGAATCTAAATCGTCACCAAAGAAATTGTTTTCCGAGTTTTCTTCAGATCGAAACCGGGACGCCATGATGACCGGCAGCAAGATCTCACGAGATCGTCTCGCTATAAGTCCATGTAGAGCTCGGTCTACACAGGCCCCAATCGTCAGAATCCCAAATCGCCGCCTGCGTTCTCGAAGAGAACTTTGAAATGAGAAACGAGGCGAAGTCTGTGATTTTCGAGTTCATTGCATGCTTTTACAATTGTCAAAGAATTCACTCGAGCCTGGGATACAAAAAAAACGTCAACTCAATTCCAAGAGCAAGCGAAATAGAAGTGATGGACAAACAAACCCAAAATTCGCGTCATGGGGCCCGCCTTCGGCGGAAGAGCCTGAACCCAGGAAGGAACTCTGCTCCGCTCTGTTCCATCCTGGGGCCCCTCGTCCTTTTGGATCATGAAGCAAGCACATGCAATTCACTATATACAAGACTATAGTTGATGTTGGTGTCCACCAACTCGGGGCAAGACAAGGGCAAGATTAGTGAGCAAAACAAACAAACTGAAACCCGTGGGGTCGTCCTGTCGGCGAAGAATCATCACCTGGTGCCGCAGACTTCTCTTTGTTGGCGTGCTGCTGTTCGCTTGCAATCTTGTTGTTCGAGGGTTTTATCAGCGATCTAACGAGGAGGCGGTTCGTGAGTTCTATGCCGCCGTTGGTGCGACTTCGCAGTCAAACCTTGTCGGCACCGACCGAACCAACGAACTATCCGAAAACGGCTGGCACTTGTTCCTGGCCAGTTTGGGCTGCCTTTCAACTTCGACTCGGGAACTTGTAGCGAATGTCAGCTTGAGCGATGACGTGACGGAAATGCCATCCCTAATCAGCGCCACCGAAGCCGAGCTAGAC
>WFTN01000321.1 GCA_015485455.1 Planctomycetota bacterium
ACGCAGATGTTGAGAGCTTTCTTGACATCACGAATTAACGATTGGATTCGGGCCGGACAATCATCTCTTGGACTGAAGAGGACCTCAGAGTGCCGGGCTTTCATGGCTTGAGTCCTGTGGTTCGTGATGACATGGGTGATCCCGTCTAACCAAGCCACTGCCTTGTGGTCACAGGAGTCCTGGGCCATGGCAAATGCGATATCTCGCAGATCGCAAAGATCTTCCAGAGACAACTCTTGCTCTGCGATGAAACTTCGAAGGTCTTGTTTCTCTTTTCTTGAAAACTTCAGATCGGTCAAGCTCAAAGCCAACTGTTTACGAATTGCATCTTTGTCCATGATTCTTGACCGATCTTGTCAAACAGTTACTTGGAGGTCGACTTGGAAGTTGATTTGGACGTTGGCTTTGAAGTAGGCGCAAGGGATTGCTTACGGAAGAAGCTCGTGCGGTCTACTTGCCCCGAAGGACCACTGATCTTCGTCTGCATGTTGGTGAGATCGATTGGCAAGCTTGTTTTCAAGTTCATTCGCATACGAATCTGACTTCTCAAGTCGAAGGCTGGAACGGATTCCTTTGTTGGCAAAGGTTGGCCAGCGGCGATGGCTTCTTGTTGCATGGCTTCCAAGAGAATTTGGCTGGCTTTTTCCCGATTGAGTGCTTGGGTGAATTCAATGTAAGCCAATCCTGAATCGACCTTGACTAGGTTGGTGGTGGCGGTAGCTGGGAAGGGGTGTGTTCCATCCTTGTCGCCGGGATTTGGGATGGCGACCTCTTGGGTTCTGGGTTTCCCCATGGTCAAAGTATCGAAGCGAGCAAAGTAGATCAGGGGGTCCCGAAGGGAGATGAAGTCGACAGATTTGGGATTGGTGTACAAAGATAGCTGACCAAGAATCCCCTGGGCCAATTGTGGATTTGTTCCCTGCGCTGTCATCCACTCTTTCATTTTGAGCATGACATTCTGATAGAAGGAAATCACTTCCTGGCGGTTGACTAATTTCATTGGCTGGCCCAGTTCATTAGCCTCAAAGGTGATCTGAACTGTTGGCGTCAGTTCTCCCAATTTCTTGACCACGGCTTGGACTTCTGGATTGCCTCGAAGTTGGACTTTTGTTCCACTCGTCGTCCAGGAAATGATGGATTTTTTGTCTGTCTTCTTCAGGATCTTGATGACTACAGTGCTCTTGGCCTGGGTCTGCGGGACCAGTTTACCTTTCTCGACAATCATCTTTTCTTTGATTCTGGTGAGAGTGATGCCGTCTCCGACTTTCCACATTGGTTTCATGGAAATTGTCTGTGGGGTTTGGCCTTGCACGTTTGCCATGACAGTAAGAGAAAGGAAGGCCGCCAGAAGGGTCTTGATAGTGAATGTCATTTTCTAATGCTCAACTGTGGCGAAGGCGCCGAAAATAGAAACTTTTCCTCCTCGGTCCGAAGTCATCGGAGACGAGATAAAAATGTCGGCCAAACCGTCTTTGTTTTGGTCATTTGCTGGTGCCAATGCGAAGCCAAAATGTTCGTTTTCTTCTGAGCCTCGGATGTGGCGAATCAGGCTACCGTCTTTGCCGCTAATGAGACGGACATAACCCACACCATCAACTTGCTGTTGGGCTGCCCGGGGCGCACCAATCGCTATGTCGTTGAATGAGTCTCCGTTGACATCACCAACCAAACACAAAGAGAATCCAAAACTGTCTCCGGCAGATTCGCTCTTTGCTGAAAAGAGAGTCTCTCCACTGGCACCAGAGATCACGTTAATTTGGGAGAATTGGCGACGACTCAAGTTTGAGACAGCAAAGTCATTAACGCCGTCTTTATTTTGGTCGCCGATGTTGATCACCGAGGTCCCCATTTGGGACTCGTCCGCGGGACCATCGATTTTGCGAATCTGCTCACCATTGGCAAGAGAATAGAGAAAGACGGCTCCAGCATGATAGCCGTTGCTACTGATTCCCGGAGCGCCAATCACCAATTCCGTTTGCCCGTCTTGGTTCATGTCACCCATCGCGGCCACAGAAAGACCAAAACGGTCACCGAAGCGATTTGTGGCTTTTAGAGTTCGGAGGAGTTGGCCGTTTCTTCCAGAATAGATGTAGACGCTGTCTCTTATACACATCT
>WFTN01000322.1 GCA_015485455.1 Planctomycetota bacterium
CCACTAACTTAGGGTCGATCATGTAATAGAGAGCCACCAAGTCAGCCCGAGCTTCCTCAAGGGTCGAAGCATAGTTTTTGAGTGTTTCCTTGGGAGTTCCGATGCCTGGGTTTATCTGCCCGGAAGCATGGCCAATAACTTCGTGCATGTCAGTGTGCAATTTGTCGGCCAGATCACCATGAGCTCGAGCCCGATCAATCTCAGCTTGATCCCAAGCAAACTCAGCCAAGCTACCACCACCACCTTGAGCATAAGCGCTCACGATATTCGCGAGATTCACTGACTTGGATCCATGCTCTGCCCGAATCCAGTTGGCGTTTGGAAGATTGATGCCAATAGGTGTGGAGGGGGAGGCATCACCCCCTTCAACAATCACATTGATGACGCGGGCGCTGATCCCCTTCACTTTCTTCTTTTTGTGCGAATCAATCAGAGGCGAATTATCTTCAAACCATTGGGCCCATGAAGCAATCTTGGCGATTCGCTTGGAAGCCTCCGGGTCACGAACAGCGACCACAGATTCCCAGGATCCCCGCATACCCATGGAGTCATTGTACACTTCGATAAATCCATTGATGGTGTCGACTTCAGAATCAGTATCGTTGACCCAAGCAATGTTGTAATCATCCCAATCTCTGAGGCTTCCTGTTCGGTAGAAACGAATGAGTTTGGTGAGAGCCAACCTTTGAGCTTCGTTTTCGGCTACCGTGCAAGCCTTCTCTAACCAAGAGACAATCTCTTTGATAGCAGGGCCATAGAGTCCGTCGATCTTGTAGACCCGCTCGATGAGGCCATTCTTGCCTCGCTCCAGGCGAGATTGAAGCCCCCATGATACTGGGCGAGCTTCGCCTTGGACTACTTTTTCGGCATAGAAGTCTTCGACTTCTTTTTGCGTTAGGTCAGACTCATAAAAGTTTGCTGCGGAACCCAAAACCAAATCGGTGCCGCGTTTCTTGTTCACTAACTTAGAGTCGAATTCTGGATCAAAGATGGCTGGTGTGAGTTCTGCAACGAAGTCGTTGAGGGATTGCCCCCGGCGGGTTGGCCATGGTCCTGGCGTGCAGCAAACCCAGTGAGCGAAATCTTCTTGGGTGAATCCAGGTTCAAACTTGGTACCACTGTAGTGGTGATGAATACCATTCGAGAACCAAATGCGTTTGGCATAGACCTCCAACTGAGTGAATCCGAAAGTCGTGCGGTCCCCACCGTAATTGTTGAGAATATGCTCGACCGTGCGCTTGATAGGCAAATTGTAGCGGTACTTCTGGTCGTAAACGATCTCGCGGCCACAGAGGGCGGCCTCGTAGAGGTAATAGATGAGTTTCTTCCGCTTCAACTCCAGGCTTTCGAACCCTGGGACCCTGTAACGCAAGACCCGTAAGTCTGCAAAGCGCTCTGTCTCATACTTGAACGCCGGGGCCTCATTGTGGTCTGTGACCTCAAGATCGACGGCTGTCCCGGGGTTGGGTTCAGTGGTACCGCAGGACAGCAGCAAACAGAGGGCCAGCAAGCCCGGAATATTTCTCAACTTCATGTCATTGCCTCAATCATAGATTTGTCAGGTCGGCCCTGGTTTCCCTGGGCTGGTCAGACATATATGAGGCCTGAAGCGCTTTTAGTCAATATCTGGCCGTTTCCTGTGGGCGAATCTGGCTCTTTGAGTGCTCCTGGCTAACCCAGAGTCTTGGCGACATAGTCTCGGACAGCCCGTTGGCAGGGGTCGCTTTGCCAAAGCTCCAAGGCTCGGGCATTGTCTTGCGCCCCATGGCGGCTGAGAACATCCAGCACCGGCCGGCGAAGCAGCCACTTGTTAAATCGAAACGCTTCCCGGGGATAGCTTGCCAACTGGCAAGCCGCGGCCATGGCCCGTTCCATGAGAAGTCCCTCTTCAACCACATCGTCGCATAGCCCGAGTTGCTGGGCCTTTTCAACCTTGTAGGTTCCCCCGCCCAACAAAACCTCTTGAACATGATTATTGGGCAATGCGAAGCGCATGATCTCGAGGGGAAGAAGAGGAAAAGGAACACCCACCTGCAATTCTGGAACACCGATGCGCGCTGACCCCTCCGCGACAAACCGTAAGTCACAGCAAGAAAGAATGACACAGCCTCCTGCGATCGCATGACCGTTACAAGCGGCGACCATCGGTTTACCGAAGGCAAACAAGGCGCCGAATGCAGCATCGAGAGCTGGCATGAAGTCATCCAGGTAGGACGTGCCCTCGTCAATGAAGCGCTTAAGGTCAACGCCAGCGGAAAAGATGTTTCCTGTGCCCGTGAGGACACAAGCCTTGGCATCGCTGGCATCCACTTCCTCTATGGTGCGGGCAATCTCAACCAGGAATTCGGTATCCAAAGCGCTGGCTTTGCCATGAGCGAAGCGCACGATGGCCACGCCGTCTCGTGTTTCTGTGTCAATCATGAAGTCATTTTAGCGGAAAGATTGAAACGAAGACAACTCCATACTTCAGCCTTAGCCGAGGGTTCTGCCAAGAATTTTTCCAGGAGAAGACCCCGGTATGGGCATTCCCCTTTACATCGTGATTGTCAAACCGTTGGAAAGCTCCCAGCCTCGGGTAGCCAAGGGGTTCATGACGAACCACTGATAGTGAGCACCACGACCTAACCAAGCCGTATCCGTGGGTGTCGGCAAGACCATAACGGCGGAGCCAACATTGTCTGTGGCCCAGAAGGACGTGAAGATAAAGTCCTCAGCAGAGAGAAGGAAAAGAGCATCCCATTCGACCAAGACACTTTCTCGGTGTAGAGAAATAAACAGGGCACACAGCTCATTTGGGGGAGCCCCATCAAAGGTGATGCCGAAATAAGGCATGGTGAAATTCAGACGTTCTGTGGTGGCACCAATCTTGAGATCGTAACCCTGTTCATTGGGCGTTGACTCACCGAAAGTCCAAACTGATGACACCTTGTAGAAAACGATATCGTCGCTCACTGAGAAATCGGGATTGACAACTCCCTTGCTCAAAGTGATTGCTAAGGAAGAGCCCATGACAATAGGCTCGCTGATGCCATCCCATTGCTCGCCGATCAAAGCGGCAAGACTGGGGAAGGGAGTGTCCAATCGGGCGACGTGATAACCTTGTCCTGAGTTGGTGAATAGGATGATTGTATTGCTCGACATCGGTACAACCTTGGCGACATCTTCGAAGGTCGACATGATGATCGAAGTGCGAGGAGTTCCGTTCTGGTTTGGAGGCGACAAAATGAGGATTCCTTTGTCGCTGGATCCAAAGTTCGCACGGCCATACATCTTAAAGACAACAACGCCACTGCTGAGGGCCACGCCCTTGGGGAAGGCCGCTCCTGGTTGTGGTGCCAAAGCCGCCCCGGCAGCATGAATTTCAACCCCCACAGCGGTGCGAATGGCGATTTCGTCGTCGAAAGTTCCGCTTTGTCCATCAGGCCCCACCAGGGCACGATAAGGGAAACCGTTGGCGTCGACTTCGACAGCAACAGCAGCCTCTTGCCCTTGGAATTGCACCGGTGATGCCACGGGTTTGATAACCGTATTGAAGGCCGGTGTGCCAATCGCTCGCAGTGTGATTTCAACATCATCCGTGTCAATGTTTTCAGGACCATCACCATAGATCAGGAGATCTCGCCCGCCCACCCATTTGGGCCATTGGCTGCCGATGGGGATGCGCATAGGTTCCCGGGGAACAATCACGTGAAGAACGGCATTGTTACCGGTCTGGTCCAATTCGAGCATACCTACGGCATCATCTGGTGTTCCCCAATAGAGGTCTTGCCCCGCGAGGGCCATACCAAAAGCCCCAGGCTCCATGGGCTCAAAATGACCGTCGGTGCCACCGGCCCCCAAGACACCAAAATCGATGGTTTGTTTGTATTCACCAGCGCCGCCCAAGTGGTGAACGACAGTCAAGAGTTGGTCACCACTAATCGACGGTCCGTCGCGGAAACCATTCACCCAAGCCACAGTTCGGGGCCCAAGAACAGCAAGATCTTGCCCTGGGCGAATTCCAGCCTGGCCAATGGCATAACTGTAAATCGTTGCTTGAGATGGTGTGTTCAAATTGCCCACCATAATGAGGGTGTCATCGGCTGTTCCCAGTTGTCCATCTGGTCCCGTACCAGGAAAGACCATGGTCTCGTCGTCCAGGCGATAAGGTTTGTGCCACTGAGTACTAGCAGCAGAGAGATAACCAGGAACACTGACAAAATGAGTTTCCTGGAAGCCAAAGACGCGCTTATAGACCAAGAACCCTGCGGATTGGCGATCGGGATAACTAAATGCAGAAGGTCGCGGAACAACCACCGTGGTATCGTTGAGAGCAAGCGGGACGCTGTGAAGAGCCTGGTATTCATGATACCCCAAGGCTCCACCACTGGAGATTCGCTGAGTCACCTGTGCTTGGAGAAGGCCACAGCTCAAGAAGAGAAGAAGACAGAGAAGAGTTGTACGTCGCGGGCTTGCTTGCATGTCACTTAACCTCCCGGGTGGCGACATTGAAATGTGCGTAATCGAGGGGGCTCTCGAGGAAACTTATGAAACTTTCATTTCCTCAGCAGTGTTATCGGACGCTAATGGGCTCTACTGAAATGGAATGATCTCCCAGCTTGTACCAGAGGGGCAAAACACCCTCGTCATATCGCAGGAAGATTATTCAGTCGTCTTTGTGAAAGCCGCCCCCACCGGGAGTTGTGATGCGTATGCAGTCTCCTGGGAAAAGATCGATGGTACCGCAAGCGGGTAAAGATTCTTCTTTGTTTCCCCGGATCAAGACGTTCGAGCCCAAAGCCCCCTCACCACCACCCGCTGTGCCTTGGGGCCGAGAAGAGCGACGGGTTGTCAAAAGGGACATGGTCATGGGAATGAGGGCTTCGTACTCGCGGATAATCCCCTCGCCACCCAGAAATCCACCGACTCCCCCACTGCCTTCGCGCAGGGCATAACGTCGAATTCGCAAGGGAAAACTAGCCTCCAAAGCTTCAATGGGAGTGTTTCGGGTATTGGTCATGTGGCTGTGTAAACCGCTGGCACCTGGGCCAGAGGGGCCAGCCCCGACACCCCCAGCCAAAGTCTCAAAATAGGTAAACATCTCGCCGGATTCCATCATGGCACCAAAGGAGATATTATTCATGGTTCCTTGGGACGCGGCAGGCAAGCGTCCAGGCTCAGCTTGGCTGAGGGCACCGAAGATGAC
>WFTN01000323.1 GCA_015485455.1 Planctomycetota bacterium
CTACTATGGTATTGGTTTGAGTCAAAAAAGTGGCAGCCCACGCTCACCCGGGTTGGTCACGCTACGGGTCCCCCCAGGTCAACCCGCCAACAGCCCTGTCGCCCAAGTGATTTTTCCTGATTGCCCAGCCCTCTACTTCAATGTCCACTGTGGCCTACTCAGCACAGGCAACCCCTTTGAGAGCGGCCAACTGGTCATGAAATCCCCAAGCGACTTGGGTTCCTTTGATCAGCAGGCCAAGAAGCTGAAGAACGGCGTTTTCTTAGCAAGCACCACCATGGCTACCCATGGGGAGCCCTTCCAACTTGACATTCGAATTGGAGAGAATCTGAAAACGGAAATCGAAATCGACCGTCTCATGATTAGCCCCAATGTCGTCGACCCACGGTGGGGTCAAAACTATCGCATCCAGGCACCCTAAGATGTCGGAAACCGGAAATTGTTACAATTCTCGCCAGTCTCAATGAACTGACGATAAGGCTTGCGAAAATCGGGGGTTCTTGCCAAATTGCTTGTCGGAGGTTTCTCCCCCACCAAGGGGAAGCACTTCCTGGGCCCTTAGCTCAGTTGGTTAGAGCTGGGAACTCATAATTCCTAGGTCGCAGGTTCGAGTCCTGCAGGGCCCATAATTCAAAAACAGCAAAGCCCAATATCGCAGTCGATGTTGGGCTTTGCTTTTGCTGATTCGAGGGGCGAGAAGCCACCATGCGGGCCAAGCTCTAAGCGGGGATTCTGCCCAGGACGGCGTCTCGGACAGATTCAGCGATTTCAGCTGCTTCGCCAATGAGTTCCGCTGGGACTCCCAATTCTGAGAGGGTCTCACCGAGATTTTCCATCACCGCGTCAAAATGTTCGTCGCTGAGTCCCATGTCCTCAACGAGAGTCTCATGAGCATCTTCCATATCGCGGCCGGGATAGTCCTGAGGACCACCAAAAGCCATAGTTAAGAACTTCTCCTGGAGCATGGCCTGCCGCTCCATATCAGTCCCATCGAAGAAATGACTGATACGATCGTCATCCAGGACTTTGACATAGAACAATTCAATGGCTGCATGCATTGCAGCCTCACCACCAATTCTGTCGAATAACGAGCTCATTGAACTCTCCTCAAAACTCTAAGTTTGCTCGGGACCATCTCACGAGAGATTCTCCCGCAACATGTTTCTTTCGGTTTTGCGCCAACGCTCTTCCCAAGTATGGACATGGGAAAACGGGGGGAGAGAGGCACTCAGGGCATTTTCGACACATTCTCCAAGCAAACATTATATATTGCAGAAGAAACCACCTCCGTGTCCACAACTCCTGATATTGCAGAAGTTTGGCTCATTTTTGAATGATTTATTTTTCTAAGTAATGTTCATAAAATATTGGCTATGAGACTCAAAGATGGGCTTATGAATTAATACCCCCTGTTAATTCTCTGCAGAATCTGTAATTTGCCCAGACTCGTGGAGCCCATCTCCCCGATTCTTGCCACTGATCACGATAGCCGAGTATTCGAATGCTGAGATCGATCGCGACCTTGATACTGATTCTCCATGTCTCTGCGTTCGGACAGGGAACACCCGTCGCTTTGGACTTGGCAGTCGAGGCCGCAGGACCGTACGACACGGCCAATTGGGCAACCCGTGTCAACAACGCCAACTTGATCGACTTACTTTCGACAAACTCCATTTCCAGTCCTGTTCTGGCACCGGGCAATCCTTTGGGATGGGCCCTTGCCAACTTCTATCGCCTACGCTGGAATCGGGCGGTCAACCGCTTGGGCACCCCTTTTGCTGGGTCCACTTCGAAACTCCGTCTTACCCACCTCTACAGCTCATCGTGGATCATTGAGAACAGTGGCTTGACTTGGGGAATCGACGTGGTCGAAGGACCGTTCGGCAATTACGGATTTGCGGGCAGCATCACCATGACAGAAGTGTTTGCCATGGCGAACAAACTGGATGCCCTATTCGTCACGCATTCGGACTCTGACCACCTCAGCACCTCCCTCGCCGTCGCCATGCTTTTACTTGGCAAACCTGTAATCTGCTCAATCGACTTAGGTGCTGTTGCCCTGGCCTTGGGCGCCCCCCCTTCCCTGGTCGAAATCCCGCGAACTGGATATCGCGGCGTTTTAACTGCAAACGGCTTGATAAAATATTCCGTCTACAACGGCAAACAGCGTGTCGGCACACCGACGGTGGTCGACTGCAACGCCTATGCGTTCGATACCAATACTGGACAAACCATCATCCATGGTGGTGACGTCGAAGACCCAGGCTTTGCCACTCACATCATGAGCGCGAATTGGTACGCCGACTTCCTCCTAAACCCCAGCACATCTTACGTCCCACACAACTATCAATTCCTGAGCCACGAACTTGAATACACCCATTTCGGCTCAGCTCTCCTCAAGCTCAATATGCCAACAGTCGGGCCCTGTCCTCCAAGTCGCTTCGTCCTGATCTGGGGTGAAGCGGTCGAGTTCTGATTCAAGTAAATCCCCATAGCTGCAACCGCCTAACCGACTAGAAACCCAGACCTTTGCCCGAATATCCACACCCCAACTCCTTACGCTGGGTTGGGGTGCGATTTTTTGCCTTCGACTTCACTTCCACAGGAAACTTCCGGTATCATGCGGCTCACCCAACAAGGACGGTTACCCATGCCACTGTATCGCCACAACACTCCCTACGCTGCTCTAGTCGCACTTACGTTATTTCTCATGGCCGCTTGCTCCGACAACAGCTCAAGAGACAGAAACAATGAGGAGCCAATCGGTGGAGCGTTCGCTCCGATTCTTCACCCCAACCCCAACATGGATGAGGTTGAAGAACTCAGTGAACAGGTCGCGAACCGATTGATCGAGTTTTCTTATCGGCTAAAAGAACGTGACCTTAGGGGAGCATCAGCATATGTTTCTCCCACCATTGAAGGAAGTTCCCTCGCACAAGGAACGGTCACCGGCGACATCTCTCTTCCGCTCAACAGTAAGCAAGTGATTCGTGAGGTGTCTGAGAAACTCCCCCCCTTTTCTCGGGACGAATTCCTTGGGGCACTCGACCAAACTCTGGCCACCTTCACGACACTCGACTATGTGTTCTTTAAGACCAGGGGAGCTGAGTTCAATCGAAATGGTGATCGAGCTATCCTCAAGATGACTGCTTCGCTCATTGGAAGCAATCACAATGGCGGAAGACGCTCTCTCTATGCCTGGGCCGACGCCGCTGCCAGCCTTTCTGACGACGGTTGGATCCTCACCGGTTTTTCCGTGCGCAAAACCCGTGCGAAGGAGTGCCAGAAACCTCTTTTCAAAGAAGTAGCCACTGCTGCAGGTATCGCCGTCGATGGACCGCGAATCGGAACTGAGGGAAACGATCGTTTTTATTGGCGAGGATCAAGCGCCGCAGACTTCGACGGTGATGGTCTCATCGACATTTTCAGCTCCGGTTTCAAGAGGAACTTTCTTTATCGCAACAAGGGTGATGGATCCTTTGAGGAAGTAGCCGAGGCGTCTCAAGTTGCTCAACCTTCAGGCCCCACATCGACGATTTTCTTCGATTTCGATCGAGACGGTGATCAAGATCTCCTTCTGGGTTTCGTCGGTTGGGAAGAAGATGGCTTGCCCTTGGGCGACAGCCTTCATTTGCTCCGTAACGACGGCGGCACTTTCGTCGATGTCAGCCAAGAGGTTGGGCTCAACAATTTCCGGGGACCGACATTCTCATCGATTGTCGGTGATTTCGACAACGACGGCTGGTTAGACATTTATGTGTGCAACTACGAGAGACTGGATGCCGCTTACCCGGACTCCTGGTTCGCCGCTACCAATGGTAGTGAAAACTTCCTTCTCATGAATCACAAAGGAAAATCGTTCACCAACGAAGCCCGAGAGCGTGGCATCACCGGCAGTCATTGGACTTTTGCAGCCGCTGCTGCGGACTTCGATGAAGATGGCGACTTAGATATCTATTCCGTGAATGACTATGGAGTGAACGCCCTTTTTGTCAACGACGGTACTGGGAATTTCAGCGATCAAGCCAAGCAATTTGGTGTTCTAGACTGTGGCAATGGCATGGGTACCTCCTGGGCCGACTTCAACGGTGACGGCAAGCTAGACCTTTATGTCTCCAATATGTCGTCATCCGCAGGAAAGAGAATCTTGAGACGTTTGGCCGCTCAAGAGAAGGCACAGGGCGTGCAAAAGACTCTCTACAAATTGGCCGCAGGCAACAGCATCTTCATCAACACCGGAAAAACATTCCAAGCAAATCCAGAAGCACTGGGAGGTCGGAGTGCTTCATGGGCGTGGAGCCCTGTCATCTTCGATGCGAACTTGGATGGCCACGATGACATCTATGTTGCCAATGGCTTCATCTCTGGAGATTCCCTCAAGGACACCTGAAGTGTCTACTGGCGCCACGTTGTGGCGTCTTCCATGGGTGACTCAGAAGATTCAGCAACCGCAGAAATCACGAAGAAAGCAAACATTCAAGAAGACAAAGTCGGGAGCGACCAATACAAGACCAACCACATGAGCCTCATCTTCCAGGAAGGGCTCTCCTTCTCAGGCTTCGAACGCAACAAGTTTTTCTTAGGCGACGGCAGTGGTCGGTTTGTTGATCTCTCTGACTTAAGTGGAGCGGATTCGGAAATGGATTGTCGAGCCGCATGCCTGGCTGACTTCGACAACGACGGAGACCTGGACCTATTCGTCAACTCCATACAACGAAAAACACATCTGCTCTACCGCAATGACCTTCATCATGACGATCGTCATTTCATCAAGGTTATTCTTCGGGGTACAAGTGGACATCCAGATGCCATTGGAGCGACAGTTACACTCCTAGGAAAATCGAAGCAAACACG
>WFTN01000324.1 GCA_015485455.1 Planctomycetota bacterium
AAAGCCCAGGTGCTGAAAGGAGGCTTGAGACCAGAAGGGCGCCAAGTACGACGTAAGTCAGCATTCGTCCAAGAGCGTAAAGAATGCCAGCACTCAAAACACTCTTAGGGCTTCCCACGCGCTGTCCAACATAAGAAACAGCAGCAATGTTGGTAGCCAAAGGACATGGACTGATCGCGGTCAATAAACCGAGCCAGAATGCGGATGCGATCCCCAAGAGTAATTCATTCATGGTCCGACCGATCCGAAAATCTGTTTGGTTTCTTTTGCAATATAGGATTCGAAAACGTCTTTGCCTTCGGCGACCAATTCCCAGATCTGATCCAGGTTCTTCCAGTTTCGTAAACCGCCATGGTCCATGTGTGCCACAACCACCGAGCTTGAGGTGAGATCAAACTCATCAACAAAATGTTCGTTGCTCGGTTCTTCCGTATTGATAACACGCCATTCCAGGCGCCCGTTCTTGAGGGCGTCACTGAAGTGAGTTTTCAAAGACTCATTGGCGAGTGTTTCGATCTTACGACAAGTGTCGCAGCGAACGTTGCCGTGGAAGTAGTAAACCACAAGGTGATTAGCCTTCAGCGGAACAGAATTCTCCGAGCTTTCTTTGGTGCCCTGATCGGTTGTGAGGACCCCAAACTCTTTGAGAACCACGAATCCTAGACTCGCTACGATGAAGAGGAACAAGACCGTCCTGATGACTTTCTTAGCGTTCATCTTTTTCTCCTTTCCCAGTTAAGAAACCACAGCTTTCAGCAAGTCTTTTGCTTCTGACACTGTAGGGACCTTGCCCGCGACTTTGACTTCGCCGTCGACTGCCAACGCCGGTGTCATCATCACGCCGAACGAGGTGATCTTCATGATGTCGGTTACTTTTTCTATTTCGAACTCGAGCCCCAATTCTTCCGCAGCGGCCTCAGCGTTCATTGCCATGGCCTTGCACTTGCTACATCCTGTTCCAAGGATCTGGATCGTTAACATTTCTATATCTCCTTTAGGTTTAGCTCAGAACATTGAGCCGTAAATAAGGCCACTGATGGTGGCCATGACGACCACAAGACTCACAAAAACCACGGTTTTCTTGGTGCCCATGATGCTGCGAATCACCAGCATGTTCGGCAAAGAGAGAGCCGGTCCGGCCAAGAGCAGAGCTAAGGCTGGTCCTTTGCCCATACCGTTACCAATCAGTCCTTGCAGGATTGGTACTTCGGTGAGTGTTGCGAAATACATAAATGCACCGGCTAAGGAAGCGAAGAAGTTCGCCCAGAGCGAATTGCCGCCCACCGCGCGGCTCACCCACTCTGAAGGAATCAGACCTTCGTTCCCAGGCCGCCCCAACAGCAATCCAGCAATGAAAACCCCAGCCAGCAAGAGGGGCATGATTTGTTTGGTGAAACTCCAGGCTTGTTCAAACCACTCACCGGCCTCCCCGGTGGTCGTGCTTGTTGTCCACGAAAGCCCAAGAACAGCGACACCAAAGGCCACCATAGGTTCGTGAGGAAAAAGGAAGGCAAAAACCGCGGTCACGGCGGATGCGCCCAGAACTTTTTGCCATGGCATGGATATCCACTTAACTAGGATGATCGCCAGGGCCGCCGCAAAGATCCCGGTGATGAGCCACTTCGTGGCATAGAGTGTGTGCCAGAGCCCTGAGGTCTCATCGGTCTTGCCCCAATTGGCGAAGACCAAAACACCAACCAGAACCAGGAAGAAGATGGCGTTTTGCCAAAGTGGCCGCGTGACTTCTTCTTCTGGAAGTTCGGCCTGATTTGCGGCCTTTTCAAGCTCTTCCCGGCGAAAGATGAAGTGCATGGCGAGCCCAATCACCAAAGAAAAGATGACCGCACCGATCGCACGAGCGATGCCCAACTCCGTCCCCAGAATCCTGGCAGTCAGGATGATTGCCAATATGTTGATTGCCGGCCCAGAATAAAGAAAGGCACAGGCTGGGCCTAACCCCGCCCCCATCCGGTAGATTCCCGCAAAGAGGGGCAGCACGGTACACGAGCATACGGCCAGAATTGTTCCAGAGAATGAAGCAACGCCATACGCTAAGATCTTGTTGGTCTTCGCCCCCAAGTATTTCATCACCGCAGCTTGGCTGACAAACACAGCAATAGCGCCAGCGATAAAGAAGGCCGGGATCAAGCAAAGAAGAACATGCTCTTGGGCGTACCATCGCACCAAGTAGAGAGACTCCCAGAATGCGTTGGAGAGTCGTTCCCAGTTCTGCATCGACTCGACTGGCAGGAAGAAACAGCCCAGAAAAGCTCCTACGAGGATAAGAAGCTTCTTCCATTCACCTTTCCAGCTCATGTTCCACCTCCCATGGGGAATGCGCCCCAAACCGCGACTCTAGCTCAAGGTTGCATGGTCCTTAGCGTTCTGTTTCATGACTGATTCAACGCAGGAGAAGAAGTTAAGAATGCAAGGCACTTTGAGGGCATAGAAGACCTGTGTCCCACGCTTATCCGACTTCACGATTCCGGCGTTCTTAAGCACTGCGAGATGTTTGGAAACGGTGGATACATCATCACCGACTAACTCAGTCAATTCGCAAACGCAGCGCTCCCCTTTGGCTAACTCGTCCATCATGAACATCCGACTGGGGTGTGCCATTGCCTTGACGATTTTGGCCCTAATCTCATACCTGGACTTGATTTGTGCATCGAGCATCGTTTCAATATCTCCTTTGTTGGCTATTTTGCCAAATAACCAAATGATGAACAAGGGGGAGACTCAAGTGGGCTCTTCTGAGCCTCCGGCATCTAGGACAAAACCAACATGCTCATCTATGAGGTGAAATAGTTGGGCGATTCCGTTTGGACGAGAGGCCAAGGTCTTTGTAGAAGGCCTCAGCCTTTCTGCAGTTGCCAGCGGTAGGTTTCGAGAGTCTCTTGGGCTTGGGTGAACCCTAGTTTTTCGAGGACGCCTTGTGATGCCATGGCGTCGTCGGCTTGTTTGAGGGTGCCGGCTTCGATAGGTGTGACACGGCTGTCTGAGAGGGCTTGGGTGATGAGTTCTTGGGCGAATTCTGTGGCTAACTCTTTGCCTCTTTGGTCTGGGGTGATGCCATAGCCGAACTTAACTTGGCCTTCGTCGCCGGGTTTGCCACCGTAAACCCCTTCGCCAATGACGGTGCTTGATTCTCTGTCCTCGACGATCCAGATGCCCCGGCCTAAGAGTTCT
>WFTN01000325.1 GCA_015485455.1 Planctomycetota bacterium
AATCTCTGATCGCCTTGATGATGCGGTTCCGGACGCGAATGATGGCATGTTGTTTCTTCGAGCGTAGCCAAAGATGCCGGCGGTCCAGCAAGAAATCAGGACCAGGGCCAGTTTGATCATTACTTTGTTTAGCAATGGGATAGTCCACCGCTTCATTGACCAAGGTGACACCAGAGACGTGCAACTCGTAGCCCCCCGGTGCACGGTCATCCGCGGAGACTTTGCCCCGCATAACGATCGACGACTCAATACCGATACGGCCGCAAAGGTCAAATTCTTCCTCTGCCACCTCTTTCTTGCTCATGATAGCTTGGGTGAATGCGGAACCGTCCCGAACCGTCAAGAAATGGAGTTTGCCCTTGGAACGGCGATTGGCCAACCAGCCCTTGATTTCGACTTCTTCACCGACGTGGTCTTTCAGGTCACAAAGATATACCTGACTCATGATTCTACCTCTTTGGATTCCGATTCGGCTTCAATTGCGAAGATGCTGGGGGATTCTATCAGGGAAGGCCCGACACTCAATCTCCCCCCCAGTTTCCCGGCGATTGGGGCTTCCTGAGGAGAGTCGATAAGATAGCGCCTCCAAGAGCCAAATGGGGCTCCCCACAAGGTCGAAAGGACTTCGAATGACTCTCAGCAACAAGAAATTGGCAATCCTCGGCGTCGGCAATATGGGTAATGCCCTGCTGAAAGGGATCTTAAAGGCCAGTCCTGTGGCCCCCAAGGACGTCATCGTCACAGCTAGGTCCGAGGCCCGCTTGGTGGCGGCGCGGGAAGAATTCGGCGTTGGTAGCACCACCAACAACACCAAAGCCGTGGAATTCGCTGACATCGTCCTTTTGTGCACCAAACCTCAGGGCATTGAGGATCTGGCAAAAGAGATCCAGCCCGCTTTCGACAGCGAGAAACTCCTCATCTCAATCTTGGCTGGACGCACCACCAAGAATTTAGAAGACATGTTCGGCACCACCACCCCCATCATGCGTGCCATGCCTAATATCCCATCGATGGTCGACGAAGGGGCCACAGCAATCTGTGCCGGTTCGTATGCCACCGAAGAACACCAACAAGCCACGCGGGCAATTTTCTCCGCGGTGGGCGAAGTCGTTGACGTCGCAGAATACCAAATGGACGCCGTCACCGGCCTTTCTGGTTCTGGGCCAGCCTACATCTACATGATCATTGAAGCCCTCACCGATGGCGGCGTAAAGATGGGCTTACCTCGAGACACAGCTATCAAGCTGGCAACCCAAACCGTTTTGGGCTCGGCCAAATTGGTCAAGGAAACAGGACTACATCCCGCCATCCTGAGAGACCAAGTCACCACCCCCGGCGGCACCGCTATCGCCGCCATTCATGATTTGGAAGACCACGGCCTCCGCCCCATGCTCATCTCCGCCGTCGTCACTGCCACCGAAAAATCAAAGGAGCTCGGGGACTGAAGCTAAGAAGAAAATCTTGCCCAAATACGATCAAGCCGAGAAAAACGGACTCCGTTGTCCATATCCGGTCATCGCCAGCTGATCTCGCGCCCGAGTCATGGCGACATAGAGCAAGCGGCGTTCTTGCTCTTCGAGCTCCACAAGGGTAGCCGAATCAAGGTCCAGGCCAAATGACTTTGGAATCCCACCTTCATGAACACCAACAACGAGAATACAAGGGTATTCCAAACCTTTGAGCCGATGCATTGTTGCCAAACGAATCCCCTTTCCAGCCACATCATCTCCATCCGTATCAACAACGGTCGTTCCTTGGCCAACGGCGTCGAGCATTGGCAGGTAGCGCCTCGTCAATTCTCGGTGACTTCGTGAAGCCAAGCAAATCTGCTCAGGAGGAAAAGACTCGAGCCAACCGGCGATGATTTTTCTAATGGACTTTTCTTCGTCAGCGGCTGAATTCTCAAAGCACAACTTAGGAGCCACGCCCAACCGGAGAGAATGATACCCCTTCAGGTCATCAAGCCCACCATCCAAGTCATCGATTTGCAGGCCTTCAAGGAGCGCCACGGCTTGATTGCGGATTCGCTGCGTTGTTCGGTAATTCACCTTGAGTCGTCGAGATCGTCCGCGAATATCGATACCGACATCAGACATCTTCGCCCTAAATCCATAAATTCTCTGGTGAGCATCGCCAGTAAGGAAAAGGCTATTAGGTTCGTCTGGAGCGAGAGTTCTGAGGAGTCGCAGCTCAATGGGACGAAGGTCCTGCACTTCATCAGCCAAAATTGCCCGATATGGTCGGTCTTCTGGATGCGCTCTCAAATATTCTACGGTGAATCGAACGATATCGGCCCATTCAACCTTACCCCTTCCATCAAGCTCATTTCGGTACTCAGCCATAACGCTCCAGACAGCGCTGCGCTTGCGACGATCAAGTGGAGTACCCCTGCCAACACGCTTCACCTTCAAATACTCCATTTTCGTAGTGAGGCCATTAGCTTGGACGACTTTGGACCACTCATCCGCGATGAAATCGCTTGGAAGTGCCAAATCTTCATGCTCGAAGAGTATCTCATCCCAGATGTCACGAGCCTCAGCGTCATTGACAATCTTATGCGTGATACCACGTTCACGTAGGAACCTTACGCAGAAAAGATGCAAATGGACAACCTTGATTCGTTTGAATTCATCATCGCACAGCTGTTTCAGATTGCTCCGTATGTCGCGAGCGAGATTTTTGGTGAACGTAGTGACAAGGACATCGCCTGATCGTCCAAAGATGTTCATCGTCAAATGCCGAGCACGATGCATCAGGGCGACGGTCTTGCCAGTGCCAGCACCGCCCAAAACACGCATAGGACCCTGAGCGTTCATACGAACAACACGGTCTTGGCTCGGATGAAGAAAAACTCTCCATTTCTCGAGAGGCGCAGCCAGTATTGTATCGAGATCCCGATCATCTGCGACAACATGAAGCCGTCTCTTGCTATCCGGATGGTCAATTGCCAGATCAAAATCATTGACATCAACTTTCGTCTTTAGCTCCTCAATTCGGTCGACAGCCTCCTCTATTGTGTGGCCCGTGGCGATCATGTAAAGAGCGTCGCTGCATTCGCCAGGTAGATGAGGGGCAATGAGGTCGAGATCTGCATCATTGAAAATCGCCCGTACTGAAGGAATCAAAGGGGCAGGCACAGCGCATAATTCCAAGTCAGTGTCGTCCAGTCGATCGAACAGCCCTGCGGGTTGCACAACCCTGTCAGACCCATTCCCTGCTGTTTCAGGCGTAGTGATAGCGATTTCTGTCTCGTCGTATATTTGAATTGCACCCATTTTCGGGTTCACTTCAATCCGGCGGTTCTTTGCCCATGAATAAGCTTCATCATGGTGATCGACCCACGCGAAGATATACACATTCCCCTTTGGTGGCCTCACCAGAATGATCCGGTACGCGTCGCCTGCTCGAATGCTTCGGATGTTCGGGTCTCGTGTCGCCAAACTCTCATAGTTAAGCCCTGGAGACTTCGGATCAGACCGGAATTTCTTAATAGCTTCACTAACACGTTTTGCGATCTTTTTTGGCAGCCTTCTGAAGGCGTCCATGAAAGTTTCGCTCAGTGCGACGCGAAGATCCCCCACATTCCGACTCATGCTTCACCGCTCGTCGACTGGGAACCAAGCGTTTTGTCAACGCCGTCCACTCCATCTTGAGGAAGCAAGACAACCCAATTGCGATTGTGAAAACACAAAGCGTCCTCTGATTCCTCTGACATGAAAGCAACTCTCTCTTCCGGCCAGGCCACATCGGCTTGCGCCACCACCTGTCCAGATACAAACAGCTCGAAAGGAACTTCTGGAAGAGGATGGCCAAGAGTCAAAGCATGCTCAACCATAGGAGCAAGATGTTCACCGGCGAATTCCAAAATCTCCTGAAGTTCCTCTTCGGATGCCTCGATCGTTGGTTCTGCAGCTTGGAGACCTCGGGATGATTCCGCGTTTTCGTCCACCAAGCTCGGGTTCTCCAAAACAAGCCGCTCGGTGCTTGTGAACTCAAATTGAGGGAGAAACTGCAACACGTTCACACAGCCTAAGAAAGACCGCCAATCATGCTCGAAATCATCCTCTGATCGGGCCACAAACGTGTCATTCAGCCGCAGACGTGCCTTCAACGCGGGAGTAGGATTCTCGAGACTGGGCGCACTCTGAAGTTTGAGCAGCAACGCGACATGCTGCCCAAGACGAAGCAGTGATGGACTTTGTGGGCGCGAGCCATGGTAATCAACATTTCCATCTAAGAGAGGCCAAGAGATAGTCCCAAGAGCATTCTCAACTTTAGCGATATCCGCATCCAAGGGAAAGCTCCTTTGTATTCCCAACAAAACAGTCGTTGCAATCTTAATCGGGCTCACTTGATTTCGAGGATCACCCTCTGAAAGAAGAGCCAGGAGCCCACTGAATGGATCAGTTTGCTCAAGCAACGCAGTCAAGCCCTTGCCCTTTCGAACAAGGAACTCTCGCACGTTCTTAGAATCCTTGTGGCCCATAAAAAGCTGCGCTGAATCTCCCTTACCTTCAAAATGGTCTAAGTCGCGCCAAGTGTAGCTCCATACGATCCAATCTTGCGAATGGATGATCGCCCGTCGTTTGAGGACGTCGTCTTCGATTCGTGATTGAATCTTCTCTTTTTCCACATGATATGTGAATCCATCACCATAGACAGCGATCCCTTGGGCATGGGGCGCATCGGGCATGTCAAGCACGAAGTCAGGGCGCGTCGGTACAGACACGCCTTCAGAGGACCCAAGTTGCAATTGAGCTCTCAAACGCCATCTCTGATTCCCTACGGTTAACGACCACTGGGCGCCTGGCAGTTCATCCTCAATTTGCACTTTTGGCAAACCAGTCTTTGGGCTATCCATCAACTCATGCAGAAGCCGTACGAAACGAACCTCCAGCTCACTTTCCATTCGAGTTGAAAGTCGAGCTTCTGACAGCGTCTTGATGTCCTTCAATCGCCCCTTGGCCCCAAGTATCTCTTCAAGAAGTCTCTCGCAAACAGACCGCTTGATCACACTGAGATTGGCCTGTTCTTGATAAGCGTAGAGGCAATGGTAGCAGCCTTCGCGCCCCTTCGTCTGGCGGCACCGGCAGCTGCGAATAGCTTCAAGTGCCAACTCGAGCACTTCTATAAAACCATCATTGCGCCAAAGTTGGGCCAAATACCCTGTGCCACCAGGGACGGTATCAAAGATCACCAAGAATCTACGACGTGCGAATTCATGATCTTCGTAGGGTTCAGTCATAGAGCGGATGGAAAGATGAATAGGGTTGCCCTTGAATTTCTTCCTTAGTCCGAGTTGAAGCGCAGCACGAAAATTGACCTCGGTGTCATGAGTTTCTTCCAGTGCCACTGGCAAGAGCACACGAATAGCTTGGCTCTCAAGTCGACGATAGAGAAAGACCGTTTCAATACGCTCCTTCTTGCCTTTTCTTGCGGCACACCAAAGAGAATGATCGATGTCGATCTTATTCTTGGCGAAGTTCCTTTCAGGGTCGGAAACACGGCCGCAGTCCATGCAGACCTTGAAGCCAGGTGCGACATTCTCATCGCCAGCTGTCATGAAATCAGCCGAGGGCGTATCGGTTCTCAAATGCCCCAAATTGATTTCTTTCAACTCAACGCCGCGAAGAAGTTCGTACCCAAACGGCAGTTCTTCAACCAAACGTGCGCCAGAGCCATGCTGAACTGGGTCAACATCAACCAAGGCTTGGAACTCATAGAAGAGACGATCTCTGTCGTCATCATCATCAACAGAAATACTCTCTATATCTTCAGAAAAAGAACGGGCCTCAGAGAAACGAATCATCTTGCGGAGTTGCCCAGCATCGTGCCAGCCTAAACTGCCACACCGAGGACAGGAATCTTCCGTAGACACATCGTTGGCCGCTAAGACCGTCATATGGCAATTGTCACAAAAGCGCCAAATCTCAACTTTTGGTTTGCCCTGACTTCCCACGTCCAAGTCAGTAATCTTGACCTGGTGTCCCTCGGCATAGAATGTGTTTCCAGGGGCGAATTCACGCAGTGCGGCACTCGCCGGGCGCTGGTATTCCAAAGTCACATACTCAAACTTCTTCTCGCCGCCAGCGTCCATGTCTTTGCGCTTCCGAATCACAGACTTCAGGACAACGCCGGGCTCGGGAAATGCGTAATTGGGCAAGACCCCAGCATCCGTCAGCACGTTGAGGGGATACTTCAGCCGAAGTTCGCCAGCCACCCGGCGCAAAGACTGAATACCGTGATTCGTCTCTTCAATGGCTGCATCCACTTCGTCGGGGGGCACATCGTCAATGAGGCCCTCCTCAAGATCCCTAAGCCTAGTCTTCAGACGTGTCGTTTGCGAACGAAGTTCCTTCAGTTCTTCACCGATAGCCGCGAAGGCTCCGGATATGGCTGCGCTCACCTCCCCCTTTATGGCAAAATCAGTGAGCATGTTTCTGTCTTCAGCATCCAAGTTGCCGCCAAAAACCTTCAAAAACTCGTCCAACAGGCCTTGGCGATGGCCTTCCTCAAACTCAAGAAACTGTCCTGGAAAAATCCTCTGTCCCCGCTCGCTGAGCACCATTTCCACCTTGCGCGGAATAGGTGAGGCGTGTTCGTCATTTCTCGCCCAAGCGTCCATGCAAAATGCAGCAAGTTGTCGTTTGAGCATCTCCGGAGCTTCAAGAAAACAACCCGGAGGCTCGACGCTACCTGCCAATATTTCTTCTGGCTGCTCAAGAAAATAGAGGTCGTGTGGCCGGGTAACAGCCATTGTCATGGTTAAGGAGTTCCCCGTTGAACGGCCCCCTCGCCCAATTCTTTGCAAATAATTCGCTGGCGCCGGTGGCACTGAGCAAAGCACCGTTGTCGACAAATCACCTATGTCGATACCCATCTCTAATGTCGGGGTGCAGACCAAAAGGTTCTCGTCATCGGGCCGCTTGCGTTTCTTGAAGCGGTCCTCCAGATTTTCTCTATTGTCACGATTTAGAAGACCTGTGTGTTCACCAACGAAAATGCGCTCAATATTCCCCGAGCGATAAACTCGCGCATAGTAAACATCGTCTTGCAATGGGATAGAGTGCAGCCTGCCATTTCCTCTAAACACTGGGCTTGGGGCGTCTGCAAAACAATCCAACAT
>WFTN01000326.1 GCA_015485455.1 Planctomycetota bacterium
GATGGGTAGGAGGAGAAATATCAAAAATTTCTGGCCCGTGACCTGAACTTCATGATTTCACGACAAAATAGCAGTGGCACCATCCCGGTAGGACCGTTTCTCTGTTTCGCCAAAATAAGCTCAACTTCCCGCCCATTCGATTCATCGAATTCCGGATCAGCGTTCTGATAATTGGGGTCGTAGAGAAACATAATGAGGTCAGCATCTTGCTCAATCGCACCAGACTCTCGCAAGTCACTCATCCTTGGTTTCCGCTCTTCCTTTTCCGCCGCCCGGTTGATCTGGGACAAGGCGATGATGGGTACTTCCAGCTCACGAGCCAAGGCCTTGAGGGAACGAGAAATCGTCGAGATTTGTTGTTGGCGGTTTTCAGCATTGGCGCAATCCATGAGTTGCAAGTAATCGATCACAATGGCGTCGATCTTGTGACGGCGTTTGAGCCGTCGCGCCTTGCCCCGCAAGATGGTCGGCGACAACCCCGGTGTGTCGTCAATAAAAATGGGAGCATCATGGAGCTTACCCGCTGCTTGAACAATCTTTGCCCACTCCGACTCGCTGAGATTTCCCTTACGAACATGATCACCCTTCACTTCGGAAAGAGCACAAAGCATATTGGTGGCAATTTGTTCTTTTGACATTTCCAAACTGAAGAAGGCCACGCACTTATTATGACGAACCGCCATGTTCATGGCACAGTTAATAGAGAAGGTGGTCTTCCCTACAGATGGGCGAGCAGCCAAGATGATGAGGTCACCCCCCTGAAAGCCTCCGGTCTTCGCATCTAGATCATAGAAGTCCGTGGCGCAACCGGTCATCTTACCTTGGTTCTTGGAGAATTCTTCCACCATTTTCACGGTGCTCTCCAAGACCTTCTTCATCTCTGTTGGCTCGTTGGCCGCGCGATTCTCCGCCAGTTTGAAGACTTCTGACTCGACGAACTCAATCACGTCTTCTGCTTTTTGCCCCTGTTGCTCGTCCTTCTTTCCTCGCTCCCCATAGGCTTGGCGCAGGACCTTATTGGCTACGGAGATAAGCTGACGCTTCACCGAGCGGTCCTTCACAATTGCAGCATAGTCCGCCGCATGGGCTGCTGACGGAACCGACTCCATGATGGACACAAGCTTAGAAAGGCCGCCCATGGCATCGAGCTTGCCTTGAGCTGAAAGGCGATCCTTGACGGTCACCGCATCGACAGGACGATTCTCTTCATAGAGCTCTAAGATCACTTCAAAAATGGAGCGGTGGTCTCGATCATAGAAATCCGAGGCCTTGATCTCTTCAGAGACAACGCCCACAGCGTCATTCTCGAGCATGACCGACCCCAAGACGCAAGCTTCGGCCTCTAAGTTCTGAGGTGGCTTACGAACCAAGAGTTCGTGTTCGTTGTCAATCATGGGCTCAAAGGCTGGGTCGTTCATCAATCACTCCTGCATCAAGACGCGATTTTTACCACGACTGACCTTCCTTCACGAGGGCTGTTAGCGCTTCTGGATAACTCTATTTCATCCCATGCCCCAAGGCGGGACTAGCCATGCACTTGGGATCTCGGCTCAGAGTTATCCACAATCCAACATGAGCGGGGGACCCCAGTTTTCTATCGGGCTCTCTCGATGACACCCCCCCACTTCCGCGACGTCCTGCCCGTTTGCAACCCCAGATCACCCATGCTATCCCATGAGGAAAGGAGTTCTTCATGAACAAACTCACTCCCTTTTCGAGCCTCGACCACCTCATAGGTCACACCCCCCTATTGCGCTTGCAGTGCAAAGTCGACAAGCGCACCATTCAGGTGTTCGCAAAACTTGAGACTCTCAATCTCACCGGTAGCATCAAAGACCGCATGGCCCTCCAGATCTTGCGCCAAGGCCGTTTTTCGGGACAACTCAAACCCGGCGCCCCCATCTTCGAAGCATCCAGTGGCAACACTGGGATTTCCCTTGCAGCCATCGGACGGGCCATGGGCCACCCAGTTCGCATCTACATGCCAGACTGGCTCAGTCGGGAACGGGTCATGCTCATTGAGGGTTTTGGCGCCGAGGTCATTCCCATCTCGCGAGTTGAAGGAGGATTCTTGGGAGCCATCGAGAAAGCAGAACAAGACATGGCTGCCAACCAGGGATTTTTGCCCCGGCAATTCGACAATGCAGACAACGTGGATGCCCATTTTCAGACCACGGGGCCAGAGCTTCTTTCCCAACTTGCGACGATTGACTTGCAGCCCAGCCATTTCGTGGCTGGAGTGGGGACAGGTGGGACCGTGATGGGCGTTGGCAAGTCCCTCCAACAAGAACTCGCCAACGTTTCGATTCACCCCATGGAGCCAGCGAATTCTCCTACCATGCGGACCGGCGAGCGGCAGGGCAATCATCGCATTCAAGGCATCAGCGATGAGTTCATCCCCAGCATCGTTGATCTTTCTACCTTGGATTCAATTGTTGACGTTTGGGATGGCGACGCCATCATCATGGCCCAAAGATTGGCCAAAGAACTCGGGATTGGAGTCGGTATCTCCTCGGGTGCCAACCTCTTGGCAGCACTTCTTTTGGCCCTCGAGGCTCCAGAGCAAGCGGTGGTTGCGACGGTCTTTGCTGACAGCAACAAGAAGTACTTAAGCACAGACCTCTGGCACCAGGAAGCAGTCTTAGACACCTATTTGAGTCCGCGAGTGGAACTTTTGGGATTCGACACCATCCCTTGTGCCCCAGCAAGATCGTGATGTCCGGTGGTCAACGAAGAAAACACCTGCACTCACACATGTGTGAGTGCAGGTGTTTTTAATTCCCTCAAGTCCGAGACTTAGTCTTCGGTCTTTTCTTCTTCGCTGGCTTCAGCAGTGACCGCTTCGGCGTCTTCGCTCACTTCGGCATCATCGCCTTCAGCAGCTTCCTCGCTCTCATCGACCTCTTCGGCGACGACTTCTGGCGTTGGTGCCTCAGCAATGACATGCACTGGAAATTCGACTTCGACTTCCGAGTGAAGGCGGACGACTGCGACGTACTCGCCAATGCGCTTCCAATGGCTGCCCATGATGATTTGCTTTTCATGCAATTCAACTTCGATCAACCCACCGAGATTCGCTGCAAGAATGGCCTCAGTCACCGAGCCAAACAATTGGCCAGCATCGTTGGCTTTCATGGCTACGGTGAGCTCAGCGCCTTCGAGCTTTTCAGCAACCTTGGCTGCGATCAAGCGAGCCGCATCGATGTGGTCAGACTCGCGAACCAAGTACTCTTCACGGGCTTTACGCAAACGCTGAAGGTTACCTTCGGTCGGATAAGTCGCCAGCTTCTTGGGCAACAAGTAATTGCGTCCGTAGCCATCTTTGACTGTGACGACATCGCCAGTGCTGCCAAGCCCACGGATGTTTTCGTTCAGAACGAGTTTCATGACTCAGGTGTTCCTTTCAACCTACGTAGGGCATGAGGCCCATGTAGCGGGCGCGCTTCACAGCGAGCTTGACCATCTTTTGACACTTGGCGCAGTAGCCCGAACGCTTGCGAGAGAACAACTTACCTTGTCCCGTCACCACTTTTTGAAGTGGTTCCAAGAACTTGTAGTCGATCAACTTGCACTTTTCGTTTTCCTTACTCAGGTCTTCTTGAGTACGGCAACATCCTCGTGTGCGTCGTTCGGTAAATTTGCGAAACTTGTTCTTACGTTTCTTGATTTGGGCAGCCCTGGACATGGCTATAACCTCAGTCGCTTCTATTAGCGATTGTCACTCGACAATCTTGTTTAAGACTCGCCATCGTTGCCAGCTGCTGGTGTAGCACCTGCTGGCTCGGCACGTTTTTCTCTGCGCGGTCCGCCGCCGCCACCACCAGGCCCACCACGGGGACGGCCACCACCTTCACGGAAGTCACGACTTCCATGAGCAGCGTCCATTTCCTGTGCAGTCTGGAACGGAGGGAATTTCTCACCCTCAATGGCAAGCACCAATTCCCGCGATACAATTTCACTCAACTGGCAGTCCCGGCGGATTTCGTCAATCGAAGCACCAGGTGCTTCAAAGTGAACGAGAATATAAGAGCCCCGCTTCTGCTTGTTGATTTCGTAGGCGAGCTTGCGCTCGTCCCACTTACCGATTTGGGCAATCTTGCCCTCGTGTTTCTCAAGGATGGCCGTGACTTCAGCGATCCCTTTTTCCGGCTCGCTTTTCACCTTGCCGTGGTCGAGGAGAAACATGCCCTCGTACTTGTTCAAGGTCTTACTCCGATCAAATAAGTCCAAATTCTTGACGGTGTTGGCCGCCCTCTTTGGAATGGTCACGCACCATTCCAATTTCTCATGAGCGCTTGCGCCCTTTCACCGCTGAGAAAACTCTCAACAGCATCTGCGGCGCGTCGAACCACACCCTTAATCTCAAGAGCCTCCGATTCATCGAAGACACCCAAGACGTGTTCTTTCATTCCCTCACCACCATGCCGGCTTACACCAACACGAAGACGAGTATAGTCGCGAGAACCAAGAGCCCGCGCAACATCTTTCAGACCATTGTGGCCACCATCCGAGCCTTTTGCTCGGATTCTCATGCGTCCCACATCTAAGTTGAGGTCATCGACAACAACCAAGAGATCTTCAAGACTCAGTCCTTCGTTTTGAAGCAGATCCAAGACCTGCCCCGAACGATTGACATAGGTGAGAGGTTTTATCAGCCTCCCCCCTAAAAGTTCTACCTCCATGAAAAGAGCATGAGCTTTGCGAAAGCTCTTTTCATGA
>WFTN01000327.1 GCA_015485455.1 Planctomycetota bacterium
CAACTTCGGGCATGAAGGCCAACTCGTCCTTAAACAGTTGAAGAATCCCAGGATCGTCATCAGCCACCAAGACACGGATTTTGTCGGAAAAAATTGCAGGATCATAGGGATAGTCATGATCTTGCAGAAACTTGAGGAGGCTACTCTTGGGGATACGGCGGTCTTTGGAAGCGGGAATCTTGTATCCCTCCAACTTCCCCGCTTCATACCACTTGATCACGGTGCGAATCGTCACCTTACAAATCTTGGCAACTTGCCCGGTTGTAAAGACGTCTTTACCAGTCACACCATTGGTCTTACGTGTTTTTTCCACCACGGGTACATCCTTTTGGAGCACAGTGTTTACCGACAAGGCACAAAATTACCGTCGGGACTCCCGCACAATTAATAAGATTTATCCAGATTGTCCAGCACGGCCCGTTTTCTTTTGCCACAACACCGAATGAGCAAAAACTCACTTCCAACTCATAGAATCAGTTGTGGTCTCATACCATCCAAATACAGATTTTCTCAGATTTCCTTAAATCGCCTTGGCCTGTCCCCAGAAAAATATCGCCTTCCGCCCCTTCAAGCAACTACAAACAAACAATTTACAACAAAGTCGCCCCAAACCTTGATGAAGACCCAAACTCCAGACAGAATGCGCCCACCCGAAAGGGCGTATAGCTCAGTTGGTTAGAGCGCTACGTTGACATCGTAGAGGTCCCCGGTTCGAATCCAGGTACGCCCACTCAATAAACCCTTGGCCCGCAACAACTTGCGACCCGAGGGTTTTTTCGTGTCCACCCCAAAACCCCAGTTCCGCCAAGAGTTCCGCCAAACCAACAAGATTTCTCCTGCACAGGCCTCGGTTTCTCTCACACTGTTAAGGGAGAAGTCACCATGTCTAAGACAAGAAGAACCGGCGTCTACGCCGTGACCAAGAAAGGCCGAAGGTACTGGGAGTTCAAGGCCAAAGACCCCTATACCAACCGATGGTTTACACAGTCAGTATCTAAGAAGATGCTGAAAACCTTGGAACTCACACCCAGCGGCCGAAATGGCACCATCACCGAAAAGGATGCACAAACGGCACGCACCCTCTTTGAACAAGGGCTCAAGGAGCTCCCAGCAGTCCAACCTCGCCTCAAGAAAGAAGCCACTCCCGTCAGCGCCATCTTCGAGCGTTACTTGGACTCCCGCTGCATCCGAAACACCGACCTCGTTATAGAGAGGAAGAAAGCTGTATTTGCCGAGTTCATTGACCAACATGGCGACTTGCCAGCCCACGAGCTCACCGACCAACATGCTTCGTCCTTCTTGCATCGCTTGCTCAATGAGGGCACCTCAAAAGGCGGCAAGGCGCTCTCCCCCGCCACTGCAAGGGACTATTTTGGCTACATCAAGGCCGCATTCCACCTTGCCTGCCACCTCAATATCCTGCAAAGCAACCCAGCTGCCTATGTGGCTCTCCCCGAGCAACAGGAGCCCGGCACCAAGATCTGGACGCCCAAGGAGCTAGGTACCCATCTCACACACGACTTCTCTGATCCCCGTTGGGACTACTTCCACTGGATCGTAGTCGGAGCCTTCTCCATGGGCCTCAGCCCCCTTGAGTGGCAGAAAGCGGACTGGAAGAACTACGATCCAGAGAGACGTTCTATCTTAATCGAGGTGGTCAAGAAGAAGTCGTCATCAATACGCCGAACAGAAGTACCAATTCCAGAGGTTCTGAGCTTGGCCTTCAAGCAGCGACAAAAAGCAAGCGGCCCCATTTGGCCCACCGCGAACGGCACCTTTTTCACCAAGATAACGGCTGATTCGATGAGAGGTCGTCTGCGTCGAAAGTGGAAGGGATTCAACTTCTTGTCGCTGAGGAAGTCTTATTCAGTCTACCTCCAAGACCAAGGCCTCTACGACATGGAGCTTGCAAGGCTGCTCCGTCACCAAGATGGAGTCGAGGGTGGTTATCGGGTAGCCAAGAATCACTATTCCAGGCGAAGGGACTTTGAGGCGGTTCGAAAACTAACGGATAGAGCGTTCGAGGGCCTTTTGGAACTGGCAGCCCTTGTCACTTCCGACGACTTGCCAGGGCCTCAGCTGCGGCTCTCGCGCCCGGCGTGATCTTGTCAGTATCTGACAGACGAAGTTCAACACTGCCGCTCTCAGCGCCCTTCCGGCGCTCAAGCTCCTCACTGAGCATCGAGAGCGGCACCATCCGCTCTCCATCAACAAATCCCCTGATCGACGGGATCCGCTTCCTCTTGACTCGCTCGACAACCAAGTCTTCGCCCAACCCGAGCCTTTTCGCCAGCGCCTTGGGAGTGAAGTACACATCATCCCCAGTGACAAGAACACCGTCATTGTCAGGAAAGTCTGCTTCGGTCCATTTTGATCGTAAGTTGTCCACAAAACCAGTATGGCCAGATGTCGATCTCGTGGCGGATCAATGTTAAAAAACCAAATTTGCGTGGATCTGGGCAAGCAAGGCTTTATCGCTTAGCCCGTTGGGCCGCTTGACCGAGCTGGCAGTTGACGAAACTTGCCTCGCGAGTGAT
Organism: Planctomycetota bacterium; assembly: GCA_015485455.1. Classification (GTDB taxonomy): domain Bacteria; phylum Planctomycetota; family DRQF01; genus S139-23. The sequence goes on from WFTN01000327.1 coordinate 2,538, forward strand.
GCTCCACCTCTGGAGGTGACATCAATGAGTCAAGGCGAGATTAACTGGGAAAACATAACGGATTTGGAATTGGCGGCGGATCTCGTCGCCGACAAGATCGCCCAGATCGAATCGCAGCGAGGATTTGACCTCGACGGTCACCTCGTAACTGTGTCTTTTCAGCTGGACCCCAGCATTGTCTATCGTGCAGTTTCGCCTGAAGGTCTTCGGTACGACATCACTGGCCGCTCAGTCTCGGCATCTGATGAAAGTGGGAATCCGATCGACCTGTCATTCTGGGCGCTGAACAAGAACAGCGGCGTGCTTGTCTTGCCGTCAGAAGGTCGACTTGGTCTATCCCCCGACGGCGCGCTCGTGGAGCCATTCCCAGAAAATAGTGTCTTTGATGTCGAGGCAGCGTACTACCCTGAGCCAGATTCCTTCCTAAAAGTCTCGAAGAAGAACGATCCGCCCAAGTTCAAGTCGTTTTCTAATGATGAGGATGAACACCAGTTTCTTGGTCAAGGATTCGGTCTTGTTTTTCACCACTACTCAAAGCCTAACGGTTACTTATTGAAGCCATCGGGTACTTACATGCTTGCAAAGTGGATAGATCCAGAATTGGAATGGAAGGCTGGCCGCCGCCTTCGAATCATAGACGCCGGTGGTCAAGAACGAGCGGCGGTCTTTGTATATTTCAAGTCGACCCCTGCGGGCTTTCTGGTACTTCCTCAGAACGCCTCGCCGGTGTAGCCCATTCGAGACGAACATCCTGTGTCTGAATTGCAGACACAGGGTCGCTTCTTCAACCAAAGAATCACAGAAGCGAACGATCCGATTTCCGCATACTGATTGAAGACACCAAGCAAAGGCCCGGCCAGGGCGGCAACCCATTTGGCCGGGCAAAGGAGAATTCAAATGCAGTATGACGATATTGGCGCACTTTGCCCCGACTCAGCGACGATTGATTCAACCGCACAAGCACATTTGGACCAACTATCTTGGATCCGAATACCCGTACCACTGATCTACATTCTGGGGCTTAAGGTCAAACGCAAAGCCCTCCGGGTTCGCATGGAAATGCATTCTCTTCGACGCATAGGGAACTCTGGGCGGCTAACAATTGAGCGAACCGCGCATCGCTTCGGATTGTCCCGGTCGAGTGCAGAGAAGAACCTCAGAACACTCAAGAAACTCGGTTTATTCAAGAACGGCGTCCCGGTCTGGCCCAACGCAAAAGGCTGGTCAAAGCTCTCCCTTAACGAGACCTATTCGTCAATTGAGAAAGGATCATTGGGGTGGTTTCATCGCGTGCCGAGACTTCTCATCTCGTCGCTGTCTGAACATGCGTTGTTGACGTACTTGCATCTAATGCACAAGGCGTTGACTCACTGGTCCAAAGGTGGCCCCGCTCGAAGTTCTTCCAATGAGATTTGTAGCACTCTTGGCATGAGCAAGACCTATGCCACCAAAGCCATTAACGAACTAAGAGATCTTCAGGTGATCGCCGACGAGGGCAAGGGTCGATTCCGGGTGTTGGGGATTCATGCGGCGAATGCGAACATGATGAAGGGTCATCTTTGGTGTGCGCCTAAAGACCTTAGGCTTCTCGATGAGCTCGGACTCCGGTGGCACTCGTTTGATCGCGCCGCCAAGACTTGGTTCGCAACCTTTGCGCGGGACGCAGAAGTGTCATGGCAAGTCGACAACCGAGGAGTTGCATTTTGGTCACCTGCCGCGTGGTCGTCATTTTCGTACCGGAAGCGCCGTCGTGAATCCGCCATTCCTGTACCGACAGAGTCAACGCCAATTCATGCCATAGGATGTTCTCTCCCATGGGGTTATGCCCCCCAGGGCCTTCGGCCCCCTCTTGGAAACAAAGAAAGAGAAACCAAGGGAGGACTCACCGACACGCCGGTGAGCCATTCTTTTGAACAATCTTCTGATTCTTGGTCTTCTCTCCTGGCTCAAGTCCCGGCGTTTGTAACAACCAAGTTCCTGCGGTTCGCGATGACTGACGATGTGGCCGGGAGTTGGTTCTACTTGTGGTGTTCCGGCGTCATTGTCGAACTTGGTGGATTGACGAACATCTCAGTTGCTGCCGAGTCGGGAGAGAGCGGCGCGGTTCACAGGGCCGTAGTTCATGGAGTGAAAAGTGGTCAGAAGCTCGCAGAGTTAATACTGGCCATTCATGACTTGGTCGAAGAGTCCTCGGCGAAGTCCTTTCCTTTGACATTGTTGAGCTTCCTGGACTTCATCGCCGCAAGCAAAGAAGCTGTGAATGCCTCTTTCATCGAGCGATGGTTCCTTGCCAGGAAACCTGGCAGAGAGTTGGTTTTCACATGCTCAGTTGCAGCATCTTCCGGCGCATCCAAGAGTCACTTCAAATTCAAAGAGGACTTCAGGCTCTTCGAAGACCTGTACAACCACTACCAATCCGGCGAACCGAGTAGCGTGGCGAAAGTCTCCTTGGAAAAAGCTGAGACTTTGTTGAGCGAGATTCCACCAGACCTTGCTCTTGGAAAAGAGAGAGTTCTTGAGGTGTCCAAGAGCGTTTTTGCTGGCGATTTCAATCCACGAGTTTGGGTTTGGAAGACGCTGAAAGAACTGCGAAAGAAGAATCGTTCCCAGATCGACGACTTCGACTACGTAATGGAATCATGGGAATGCCCGGAGTTACGTACGGTCGATGGCTTGACTCGGCGATGGCTCGCATTCCTACGTATTCTCCGAAAGCGTTCCGACCCCAAAGACTTGAGCGATCTCAAGTGGGTGTTCCGAAAGGACGCCAGTACGGAAGCATTTGAATTTCAGGCAGCATGTGCAGAGATGGAGTTCGACAAAAAGGTATTCCTCAAAGCTGGCAAAAAGAGATTAGGTCGCAAATGAGTTAGAGCGCTCGCATCTCCCGCATTCGGCCCTACACTTGAAGTAGAAAGCTGGATCCTACTTCCAGATCCTAATCGTCGTCTTGACCGGAGTTTGTAGTCGTGGTGGTAGGAAGAAAATGTCGAGGCCGAACAAAGAATGGGCCCTGTAAGACTCCAGCAATAAGTGGCAGCGGATTTTGTCGCTGGCATGATCCTGAACTTGAAGCAGAGCGCAAGGCTGCCTCTCGGCGTGGTGGAAGAATGCGACAAGTTACTCAGGGGGCCATCTTGCTCAAAGACATTCCCGATGAGCTGACGAGCATTAGAGCGCTCTCCCGTCTCGTCGAAGCTGCTGTCCACGGTCTCTGGAAGGACAAGATAGAACCTAGGAAGGCGCTTGCCCTCGGAACGCTCGCAAAGCATCTCCGAGACCTGATCCTCGATTGCGAACTCGAAGAGCGCGTGGCGCGATTAGAAACGGCGCTGGAGAAGACAAATGAACCTCTGTGACCGAATAGACAAGCTGGAGAGCAAACTCTTCGAGCGAATTTCGCCGCTGGACCATGAAGAGGTGGGCCGCATGGTCATTAAGGGTCGCGCTGAAGGATTGTCCGAGGCAGATATCCTGACTCGGATGGAAGGCCGTGACCCTGTGGCTGCGGCCCGTGGTTTCCTACGGCCGAGCGAGTACTGCGGAATTTGTGCCGATGGCATCTTAGTTGGTGACTTGCGTGCGCAAACGAATGACCCTCTTCAACGACTGATCTTCCACATAAGGGCGAACGCACTTTGTATTTTGTCCCGAAGAGGAGAGGATCGTCTGCCAATAGCCCCCCCTGTCGATTGGCATTCGGCCTCTCCTCTTTTCATCGCCGCCCTCTCCCAGCTCATCGACGATCCCAACATGTGGCGCACCTACTGGTCGTTGGATGATGGCAGCCGCCCGAACAACCTGACAGACTTCTACATGGCTTCGGCGCAGGAGCAGGTCGAGGCATGGCGTCATGAAGACTCTGAACGGGCTAAGAAGCTCGAAGAGAAGATCGCGGCGCGGATCGTTGCGATCAAAGCGATCCCCGAACCCTTAGCCGAGTTTCGTCAACACAGGGAGGCAGTCGCATGAGTACAGTCGCCAATTATGGAGGCAAGAATGTCTGACACGAAGACGCCAATACATACAATCCAGATCCACAACTTCGATCTCCTCTACGATCGGAGCCGCACGCTTCTGTGGCAATGGGCCGAGCAGGATGCCTTCGACCAAGATGACTGGTCTGACCGCCTCAGAGACCTCCTGAAGGGCCTCAAGGTTGGCAGGCTTCGTGTCGCCATCTCTGAGCAACGGTGCAAGCACCTCGAAGTTCCCATCCATGATCATCCAGAGGCCTTAGAACCAGCGTTTCTGGTTGCGTTGATTATTTGCGCCAACTCACCTGAAGCCTGGCGTGAAGCGGCCAACTGGTCCATCTATGCGACGACAGCACAGACGATCGCCGCCGCCCTACATGAAAAGCTGCCAGTTGCCGGAACTGAGGACTTCAGGAAAGAGATGGCTTATCGTGCCGGATACGCCTTGGACGGGACCAAGGGCCGCCCGATGGGTTACGGGGCAGATCCGCTTCTTTTTGAATAAGGTCGACCATGCCCCCAACATCGGCGTGGTCATTCTGTCCACCCGAGCAATACAAGGGCGCAATGCGTCAAGGCGAACGATCGAAAAAAGAACAAGTCAATCGACACCGGAGCTACTCGTAGACAGATGACCCGCCCGGCGTCACTTGCCACACAAGCAAAAGGAGGCATGCACACATGAAGACATTACCCAGAATTCGGCGCTCGTTGACCGAAGTTGAGCATGCAGTGCTATGGGACCGCATTACTGCCTCAATCCACTACATGAAAGAGATCTTGCCAGCTTTCAAGAAGTTTCATCGGCGATTGAGGTCAAGAAACGTCTCCCTCAAAGACATCGTCGTTGAGGCGATGAACACTCATGACCAAATCCCGTGATTGGAGATGATCCAAGGAAGACAAACGCTCGTTTGTCGGCTGAAGCGCAAATCGGGATTCTTGCTGGAATTCGCCATTCTCACTTCGCCTCTAGCGAAGAAGACTCTGGACGATGCTATCTGGCTCATCAGTCATTCCTTATCGACGCACAATTTTGCGGTCTCGGTCAAGGTGCGATGGTCTACGCCGATTCCTCCTGTCATCAGTGGCGGGTTGAGATCGTGACCTAATCCTGCCATGGTCGCTTGCAGCGAAAGGGCCCGTGTTGGCGCAATAGTCCTGCCTGCACCATGCCCTTGACGCTGATCACTTGGGACCACACCTTTTGGCATGAGGCACATCAACCGCCAACGAAAGGAACCACGAAAGAATGCCTCAAGCCAACGATCTGGAAGTGCAACGTCAATAGCGGCGGATGAAAAACTTCGACGAAGATCACTGGTATCCGTGCGGAATCAAACAGGAATGCGGAGTGCATGTGAGCAGATCACCTCGCTGGGCCCGCTCTCGGGCCTTCATCGCTTTGCAATAGAAAAATGGAATTCAATTGCAGTCGACTCGCCAAGTCCTAAGATCCCTGAATCAAGCTTGTTTCGCACAAGTGAATGATTTTGGACATTCAGCGCTAATCAAAATCAGTTTACCACCGTTAGTCCCGGTGAGCATCGATCAGGACTAGTTGAATTTGGAAAGGGAGAATTCGACGTGAAGATCACTCTAAATGTGCTTGTGATGTGTCTCATTTCAGTGTTCACCGCACATCATTCAACTGCACAAACCGGTCCAAAGCCGCCTAAGGCACTGTCATTAGCTGAGGCATTTCCTAATTTGACACCCGCAGAGAGAGCACAAAAACTTCAGCACTTCCTGTCTCGTTTCTCGCTTTCAAAAGTCTGGGTGATTCCGTTCGATGCGCCGCAAGTCTATGGACCGATCCCTGAGCCGCCCCTCCCAGTTTACTGGGTAGAGGCCCAAGTTGTGCTGTTTCCAGCGGTGGCCGATCCTTGTGACCCGGACAACATTTGGGTTGATCCGCACGGTACGGCTCACAGTTCCACAACTGGCGACATCAGCTATAACAAGCGCTACTTCTGCGAGTTCAATGCCTATTGGGAATATGCCGCAATACTTGCGCACGAAGGAGCTCACTGGAAGAGGATTCTTGGAAAGTGCCCCATTCACATATGCCCTGACCAAGCGACCATTGATAGCTGGGAAGATAAGTACCGTGCTCAATGGCGATATATGAAAGCCGAAAAGGGTTTTCTGGGCCTTTTGGATGAAGTGAATGCATTTGAAGCCGAGAAGAAGACATGGATTCACATTTTTGGCGGACTGAGTCCAACTTCATCTCTCCGTAAGGATGCCTGTGCGTTCTACAAGCAGAGAATCTTAGCAATCGATGGATATGCGGGCATGATCGACGGATCAAGTCGTTCACTTTCAGATGCAAGAGCTGCTCTGAACGGAAATCCCTCAGGCACCACAAACTATCCTGGATTTAGTGGGACGATGAAGAATGGAATGCAGTCCGGCCTTACAAATCTGGCTTGGGAAGGGTTCGAGCGGACGAGAAACGACTTCGTGGCATGCGGCATCCTCTTCGGGTGCAATTGATGGGAACAGCAAATCAAAGAGTCAATCACATGAAAAACACCACCTACAAAATCGTTGGTTTTCTAATCGCTGTTTTCTGCATCAATTCAACAGCGGTTGCGCAGCACGTATCTGAACCAGGCTGGTACAACCTGTCGAACTGGCCGAGTTTTGCGCAAAAACGAGCATTCGTGTTGCAGGGCTTTCCTGGGACTTTTGGCGAAGACGAACGCGCATTCGTTCCAATCATGCCGCCACCTTCAGAAACCGGGAACGGTGATGATGGGCGCGTTCTTGTCTTCAGCAAAGCAACATCTGGAATCCTACATTCTCATCGCAATGAAACGTCTACCAAGGCAACGTCAACGACCGGATATGACACAGGTCTTGCCCGAGTGATTTGGGTTGGGACGTCAAACGACGGACAAGGTGCCACAAACAAACTCCTTGTTTGTGGGTACGACACCGCAAACTCTTCGGTGATCAAGAGCGTCGCCTTCGACGGGAAAGCCCAGCTTCCCAATGTCGCACCAACGATTATTCTCGGACCAATCTCCGGAAAGACATTTTGCCGAGCAGGCATCGTTGCTGGTTATCTCTATGTGTTTGAGTTGCAAACGATGACTTTCTTGCGCTACCAAGACACAAACAGTGACGGCGTCTTTGAGACCCAGGACACGTCATGGTCCATGACGATTTCACCCAATGACCCAATTGCGCCAAAGATTCCGCTCTTCGGTGAGTTCAGGAGTTCCAGCGAATTTGCATATGCAGCGCTAGTTGAGCGAGGCAAGTACGGTCTCTTGATTAATGTCGGACTGGACAATG
>WFTN01000328.1 GCA_015485455.1 Planctomycetota bacterium
GAAGCCCACCTCCTGCGATCTCGGCTGGCATGGGCAAGTCGATCTCATAGCGCCTCTCGGGCGGATTATTCCCGTCTACTTTCGGCTGCTTGATTCGCACACTGAGAACCCAGCGGCCTTCAGGCTTCGCCTTGTCCTTGGACGGCTCTTTCCAAAGAAGCTTATAGAGACCGTCGGCTTTCAGCCCAAGAACCTGTCGAAGATAGACTGAATTACCCGGCACCGAATAGGCTCGTGAATATCCAATCGTTGCATCAACTGCAGACTTCTTCTGAACCACTCGTAAGCGATCGTGGACAAAACAACGAGCCGCATTCGCTGGCAGCAAGTCGTAATTGAATTCCTCGCAGCTCTTCAGGACAGATGCCACCACACCGTCATCCAGGTTCGATGCCATCCGATAGGCTGCAAGATCACCGCCGATAAGAGAGTGTTGAATCATCGATTCTTCAACAAGCACAAGTGAGCGCTGAACTCTGCGAGCATTCTTCATGTTGATTCGATGCACACCGAAACCTTCTTGTCGCAGCAAGTCCCCAGGATGTTGAATCATTTTTCCTGATGAGGACGGATTCTGCAAAACGAGGACCGGCGCAGCGTTCCTTGTGAGCCGACTCACTCGACATATCTTTGCTGCCGATCGCAATGGAGCAGCCAACGCTCCCTGCGAACCGGTGACCATTTCGGCACCCATGTCTATTTTCCGCCGAAGCTCTCCCCAACTTTGCGAAACTGCAAGCAAGCTCCCGAGACTGCTTCCTTGTTCTGCCATGGCTCTCGGCCAAATACTTGAACTTAATGGACCATAAATCTTCTTGTCGAAATCGAAGCCACCCTCACGCTTGCTCACGCGAAAAAGAGCGCTCTTCTCAACAAGAAGTGCGTCGACATCACGCATCCACTCTGCAAAATAACGCCCCCCTTCTAACTCCCAGAGAATCCTCCATTTCTCCCATTGACCCGCCGTGCGCATCGCATCCACGAAGATTTCTGCCTTTACCACACTACGGTTTTGAATTTCTTCAAGAAGCTCTGAGTTGACTACTACATGCCACTCAATCCGCCGAAGTTCAACCATGACTTCGAAGTGATATTCGTGGATGGCCTTTTCAATCTCAACGATGCGTTCAATCATGAACTTCTGGTTCTTAAGCACCAGCTCGAGCAACTTCCGATTGCCCATCATCATGTCAACGAGCTGTTGGTGACGAATAGCGGCCACATCAGGCCCTCCCCCTCCGAAGAGGCCGATCACACCGACGATGGCGGTACTCCATTGCCCACTCATGATACCGCCCACAATATTTGCGGCTTGCATTGCGTAGTTGGCGACCGTGCTGATGACTTCCGGCAAATCGCCGCCTATATCGAGCTTAGACATCAACGCTGCGGCACCTTGTGCAACCTGGGCGTAGTTTGCGACATCTCCAACCAGGGCAAGCCGTTGTTCACGCACCTTCTCAACCTTGAGGCTCTTGATCTCACTCTCTATATCTACCCCTGCCGGACTGAAGAAACCAGACTTCAGCCATGCAAGCTTCGCGTCTGTCGAAAGCCCTCCGAAAACACCTCCCTTAAGCGTCTCAATCGCGGTCGAATTCGCCGCGATAAGCCCGGAGTTCTTCTTGATGAGTCCGGAATTCTTGGCGATGTTCTTCGAGTTAGATTTGATCTCGGCCAGATTCTTGGAAATTAGGTTGTTGTTGTTCTGGACTAGGCTAGCCAACGCCACTTGCGTCTTACCCAAGCGTTCGACTCGCAACTCCACACGCCCTGATGCCTCTTGAAGATCTGTAACAGCTTTAGCGATACGGCCAACAACGTCTTCAAGGTTTGCAAGGCTCTTGGCATTCTCCGTAATGACTTTCCTGTTCGCCTGAATCTCCTCCCAATTGTGATCGACTTGATCCTTGAGCAAGGAGCCGACCGAAAACAGGAACTTCTCTTTGTCCTCTGAGTTCAGAGCCTTGAAGACATTCGAATCTCGGAAAGAATCGTCGAGTGCAAGACTCGCCGCCGCAATACTCTCTTCCTTCGTTTGAGCATTGGCCGCCGCCTGGTATGCCGCGACTCGAGCCTTCGGGTCCAGAACTTGCTCAAAAAGCCGCGCCTGACCATGCTTAATGAGGATTTTGGAACCGTGCTCAAGCGCATCAATCCCAACTCCGACGAGGGCTTCGCCCGCTGGGTGTGGAATCAGATCGCTAGCTTTTCGGAGCAACCAAGATTGAGCCGTAACTAACTCCCGCGCGCCACTGTATCCGGTGTAGATCGCTTGGGCTGCACCCTGCGCTTTTCGGACATTCGATAAACCATCGACGCCATTGCGCCTCGCGGCCTGCCGGACAGCTTCCGCC
>WFTN01000329.1 GCA_015485455.1 Planctomycetota bacterium
CAGGAATCATCAGGCGAGAAAGAGCAAAATACTCGTAAATAGCGTGGGCCGGTGAAGCAAAGAAAAGAATGGAAAAAGCCAAGAGAAGGAATTGCCAAGTTTCGAACTTCGCATCGAAAAAACGGTTGGCAATCGCCAAAACGACGACCACCAAGACTGTCGCCAAGGGACCATGAAGAAAGTTAATACGTAAGAAGAACAGATAGGGCAAATTGAGAGCCCGAACCAATCCCGCCGTCACCAAGTCCATGTCTTTGTCTTCTACAATCCCCCCTTGGGCGTCCAAAGCGTCGAGAGCCGTCTTGACCGGGCGAAACTGGCGACGCAGAACGATAATATCGGGTACCAGATAGGCTGGCACCCCTATGGCAACGCCTATGAGCATGAGCTGCCATTGTTTCCCCGTAAACCTGAGCCCAAAGAAAGCCAAAAGCATGGTGATCAAGATTGCCACGCCAGAAGCTTGAATATAGAGGGTGATGAGCTTACGACCAACGGTCTTGGAAGAAGCGTCCGTGTAGTCGCCAGTCCTGGAGATCCCCCGCCACCAGGATGCCCGCTGAATCGCCTCGGTTTTCATACTGGCCGTATTTGTCTCTCGGGAACCATGATTCATGGAAAAAGCCTACACTATTCGATCTCTTCTCGCAGCCCAGAAGCGCTACAGGTCAAGATCATTGCCGTTTGAGGCCATATCTCGCATTGTTCCAAGTTCTCGAAAAATATGGCTATGGGTTTGATCCTTGGGCCAACGTATCCTATTTGTAGTTGTGGTTAAGAAGCTGAACGACCTGTTTCGCCAGCGACTGTGCCCCGTGACAAGAATCAACCATATTAGGAACGAGAAAATGGCTATCATTGAAGCCGGTGCCGATGCACCCGATTTCTCGCTTGAGTCGCAAGACAGCGAGACAATCAAGCTCTCCGATTACCGTGGCAAGAAAAACGTGCTGCTGGTTTTCTATCCCCTCGACTTCACTCCAACCTGAAGTATCGAAATCCCTGGCATCCAATCGCAATTGAGCGATTTTGAAGCCACCGAGACCCAAGTTTTGGGACTCAGCATCGATTCAAAATTCTGTCACAAAGCCTGGGCTGACAGCCTTGGCGGCGTCACATACCCCCTGCTCGCCGACTTCCACCCCAAGGGCGAAGTCTGCAAAGCTTATGGCGTTTGGCTCGATGAGCCAGGAATCGGCGACCGTGCCACCGTCTTGATCAACAAAGAAGGCAAAGTTGTCTGGTCCGAAGCCGTAGGCCCTCCCGGCAAGCGGGAAACCGCTGATTTGCTCAATAAGTGCAAAGAAAACTGTTAACCGACTCACCCATGAGATCGTGGCCCCAAGGTCACGAAGGATTCGGGTTAGTCCTTTGGCAGAACTGATTTAGCTCAGTTAGCGACATATAAAGATCCTTCGGCGCAAGAAATCGCCGAAGGATCTTTTTTTTCCTGTCGCATTGAGACAAACGGCGCGTAGGCCTCTATGAGGTTTGACAATATGTCCCTTCCGCCCTTTCTCAAGGACGGTACCATGTCTCTGAACAGAGTTTCCCTGACCCGGACACAATAGGAGAAGATTCTCATGCATAGCAGGACGCGGTTGCTGCTCGGTGTACTTGCCATCTTGATGGCAACTTCATCGTGGCTTCCAGCCCAAGAAGGCCCATCGAAGGCAAAATCCCAACTCAAGGAACTTGAAGAGGGTATGGATGCCGCTTATGCCAAGTGGCGCAAGGAACAAAAGGAGAAAATGGCCAAACTTCGGGCTGAGCAAGAAAAGGCCAAGAAAGACGGCCAAGAAGTACCGCCCATGCCCCCCATGCGCATGGCACCCAAAGAAGACTTCTACTTGCCTCACATCGAGAAGGCTAGGAAATTGGCCAAGTCTTACGGCACTTCCGATGATGCCATTGGTTTTCAGAAATTCCTCCTCATGATGGGTCTTCGGTCAAGAAACAAAGACGTTTTCAACAACGCAGCAAAAGCAATCACCACAACGCATATCGCAAGTGATAAGTTGGGAGAATCAGCCAACCTCTTCATGTACGCAACACGCCTCGTGGGCAAAGACGTGGCCAACGGCTACCTGCGGGCCTTGGAGACCAACAGCCCCCATAGCCAAGTTCGTGCCACGGCCATCTTAGCTCGAGTAACCGAGTCCTTGGAGAACGCCGGTACCGACACCATGGCTTATAAGGCTGCCAAAGAAGAAGCCCTTCGCGCCGCTGCCATGACTGATGACACAGACATCAAGACCCGGGTCAAAGGCCTCATTGATGGTCGCGAGAATCTTGTCACCGGGAAAGTCGCACCAGACATTATCGGTGTCGACTTGGATGGAACCTCCTTCAAACTTTCCGACTACAAGGGCAAGATTGTTCTCTTAGACTTCTGGGGCGACTGGTGAGGCCCCTGCCGTGCTCTCTACGATCACGAGCGGTCGCTCGTGAAGGAAATGAAGAACCGTCCATTCGCTCTCATTGGTGTTAACTCAGACGGTGACCTCGACAAGATCCGCGCCATCGTCAAGAAGAAGAACTTAAACTGGCGCTCTTTTCAAAACAAACCAAAAGGTGCCAAAAACCCCATATCCCAGGATTGGGCGGTCAGGGGTTGGCCAACCATGGTTGTTTTGGATGAAGACATGAGAATCGTCTATCGGGGCCACAACGGCAACCAGGCAATCTCAAAGGTCAAAATGCTGGTCAAGAAATTAGAAAGCAGCAAAGACCTTTAGTTCGCCTTTAACCATGAAGCTTACTCCCCAAAGGCCTCGCTGCATTCTTGCTGGCGAGGCCTTTTCTTCATCGTGTTTCACCCTGAGGACGTCTGATGATTCTTGCTGTTGCTTCCATCCCCGCTTCAAGCTTAGGCTTAGCTTTCATTCCAGTTTTGGTCGTCCTCGTTATTCTGTTTCGCTGGTCCTATGAATGGCGCGGCGCGATCTACGCTATTGCCAGAATGGTGATTCAACTGATCCTCATCGGCTACCTTCTTCGTTTCTTGTTCGCAAAGGATGCTCCCTGGCTCATCCTTTCAGTGCTCAGTGTGATGCTCTTGGTGTCAGCCTGGATCGGCATCAGGCATCTGAAGAAAAAGAATGCTCAAGCATATACACGAGCCCTCTTGGCTGTGGCCACAGGAAGCCTCCCCACCCTCCTCCTCATTATCCTCGGGGTGATGAGAGAAGAGTCATTGAACGCTCGGCTCATCGTCCCTTTGGCAGGAATGGTCTTTCCCCCCTCCATGCATGTCATCAGCTTGATCGCCGAAAGGCTCCAAGCTGAGAGTGAAAGAGGTGTAGATTTCTTAACTGCCAGGGGCCTAGCGCTGAAGGCATCCTTGATCCCAGTGACAAATTCGCTCTTAGCCGTGGGCTTAGTGTCCCTTCCCGGGATGATGACCGGGCAGGTGCTTGCAGGGGTGAATCCTATGGAGGCCGTGCGCTACCAAATTATGGTCATGTGCATGATCTTCGGAGCATCCGGTCTTTGCGCCGCCACCTACCTTCATTTACTTAGACCGCCCACCTCACGACCTTGAGGCAGTGAACCAATGCATTCGTCACCGTGATTGCAGTTGCATACGTTTCTCCAAGTCAACGCCGGGCCGAATACGAATGGGTACTTGAACCGCTAAGGCCTCACTTTGTCCTTCTTGAAGTAGATCTGAACCCGTGGCTAGCAAAGAGTAGCTACCGGGCTTAATCCCCGTTAACAAGAATACACCGTCCTGATCAGCGTTCACGGACTTCACTTCTTCTGTCAATGCCAAGGCCGCAACCCCGGAGGCAATCCCCGAAGGGGCTGCCGTACGGACACTCACAACAGCCCCAGGGACCGTTTTGCCATTCTCGTCAAACACCTGCCCCCGAACCCCACCGGCAGGTCTCAACTGAATCTCTATATCCTTCAGGTGCTGGCGAGCTTCCAAAACGTACTCAGCGTCAGTTGAATCTTGCTGTCGAGGATGACTGGCAGTCAAGCGGTAGCGTCCAGGCGAAAGCCCCGTCAAACGAAAGTTCCCTTCCTCGTCTGTCATCACGGTTGTTGTTTGGCGCGGCAAGAAACGCACCGCTCCATTCAGTGGATCAACTGAAGCGACATTACCAGTCATCAAGGCTCTTTCAGCCGCATCGTCTTCGTCGCCTTGATCGCCATTAAAGGTGGCCGTGACTTCAGCGCCATCGAGAGGTTTGTAGTCGTGGCTGAGAATCTTGCCGGCTATGATGCTTTCTGCAACGAGGCCAAGATCGGCGCGCCTCACTTCACCAGGCCTCAAGCCTTCGACTTCTATGCTACCTCCGGCAAAACCGGAGGCCTCGATCGAAATGCGAACGGAGGGATATTGGCCATTGCGAAGACCGTAGATCCCCTTGTCAAGAGGCTGGTGAAAGTGCTTCGCGGCTTCCTCCCCAACGATGATCTCAAAATCTTGACCTTTTGCTCGCCGTCGAAGATAGCCAGTTTTCACCTCAAAATCACCGATAGACTGACCATTTTGCCTGTCAAAAACCCGGCCAAAGATCTCCCCATTTTCCCTTAACTCGATTGTCACAAGAG